>NZ_AGVX02000253.1 GCF_000239155.1 Actinoalloteichus spitiensis RMV-1378 | reverse complement strand
GGCCAGGCCGGGCCCCGGCCGGACCTGACCGCGCGCCGGGAGTTCCAGGCACCACGGGACCACCCGCCGGCGCGCCAGGAGGTTCACCTCGGTGTCCCCGTGTCGTTCCTCGGACCCGGCCCGGCCCGAGGTCGGGCTCGGCAGGGGGCTTGGGGCAGCACACGCCGACACCGCCCTGATCTGGCCGCGACGGGCGACGCACCCGCCTCCCCCGCCGGCCGGGGCCGCCAGGGCCCGGCCTCGTGCTCCACCCCGGCGACGGGACGCTCCGGAGTCGGGCTGGCACCCGAGGGACTCTCCGCCCGGCTGAACACCCGGCCGGCCCGCTCCGGGGACCACGGCCGCGCCGGCCCTGCCGGCGCACGTCGCGGCCGGCGCTGACGGAGGTCACGAGCGAAGGCGGCCGGTGCCGGGAGGCCCTCTCCGGTGTCCATGCACGCGTCGGCCGCCGACCCTGGCTGCGCGGCAACCCGAACCGACGGCCGACGGGGTCGGGGTCGGGAGCACCCCGGATCACCCCTCCGTTCCCGCTGTCACCCCGCTGGCCGGGAGGCCACCTCGCTCATCGCCCTGCCGCCGTCCGCCGACAACGGCTCACCCTTGAGGACGGACGCCACCTTGTCCCGCACCAGCAGGACGAGCGAGCCGACATCGCCGAGTTCCTGGGCGTCCAGCTGGAGCAGCTGGACGCCGTAGGTGGCCTCGGCCCCGTCCACGATGCTGGCGGTGTCCTCCTCGGTGGCTCCGAGGTCGTCGACGAGGTGGTGCTCGTCCTCCACCGACGCCGCGCTCATCCCCAGCTGGTCCGCGACGAGACCGTGGATCTGATCGCGGATGACGCCCAGGCCGAGCAGCCTCTCCTGCTCGGCCGGCTCCCCGTGGGCCGACGTACTGGTTGGGGGCTCGCTGGCCGTCGACCCGTTCACCGGCTCCGAGTACGCGGTCGGGGCGACGAGGACGGATGCGGCCGACAGGCCGATCAGCACTGACAGGTACCCACGACGCTGTCCCACAGTGTTCTCCTTTCCCACGTCCAACTTCCGCCTCGATGCTCTGCTCTACTCACTCGTAGCGCCCGAGCACCCGGTCTGATCCACCCCATGGAGTGAGCACGACACGCTTGCGCCGAAGGGCGAAGATCGCTAACGGCGGTGCCCGCTCGAACCGGCGCCGGTGGTCACTCCCCCACGAGGACATCCATCCCGGGCCCCAGGGGCAGCTCGGCCACGGAGAAGACCGCCAGGATCGCCAGCCACGCCAGCCAGAACGGGACGACGAAGGGCACCATCCGCGCGATCACCGTGCCGAGCCCGGCGCTGGGCTGGTACCGGCGGACGAAGGTCAGCAGCACGACCAGGTACGGGTTCATCGGGGTCATCACCTGCGTCACGGAATCGCCAGCCCTGAACACGGCCTGCGTGAAGCCGGGTTCGAAACCCACCAGCAGGAACATCGGCACGAACACCGAGGCCATCAGCGTCCACTGGGTCACCCCGGAGATGATGAAGAGGTTCAGCGCGGAGGCCAGCAGGACGAATCCGAGCAGCGCCGGGTACCCCTCGAGCCCGCTGCCGCGGAGGAACTCGGCGCCGCGCACCGCGAGCCAGGTGCCGAGGTTCGTCCAGCCGAACAGTGCGACGAACTGGCCGAGCGCGAAAGCCAGCACGATGAAGCCGGAGAGGTCCCGTACCGCCAGCCCCACCAGTCGAGGGACATCGCCCGCCGTCCGGATCGCACCGGTCGTCACCCCGTAGGCGATGCCCGGCACCAGGAACGCGAGGAACGTCAGCGTGGTGACGGAGGACAGCAGCGGCGACGAGGGCAGGTAGCCGCCGTCCTCGGCGCGCAGCGGCGACGAGGGCCACAGGACGAGGGCGCCCAGCAGGACCCCCAGGGTCAGCACCGCCAGCCCGGCGGCCGCCAGACCGCGCCGCTCCGTGGAAGTGGTCACCGGGGCCACCTGGTCGAGGTCGACGCGTGCTGGCCCCACCCCAGCGGGCTGGTCCTCCGCCGCCACCTGGGACCGGGGGAAACCGGAGCGCTCCAGGCCCGGCTCCACGAACCGGGTGATGACCACCCCGACCAGCAGGCTCAACACGACCGCCGAGACGACGTTGACGTAGTAGTTGGACACCGCCGTCACCTCCGTGCCCGGCCGGGACAGGGCGGAGGCGGCGCTGTTGGTGATGCCGGCGAACAACGCGTCCTGGCTCGTGACCAGCACTGACGTCGAGTATCCGGCACCGGCCGCCGCGAACCCGCCGAGCAGCCCGGCCACCGGGTGGCGCCCCGCCGCACCGAACACCATCGCGGCCAGCGGCGGTACGACGAGGAACACCGAGTCCGACATGACGCTGCCCGACACACCGACGAAGCCGACCGCGTAGGGGAGCAGCCCTCGGGGGGCTCGGGCGAACGCGACCCGGACGAGTGCCGCCAGCATGCCGGTCCGTTCCGCCAACCCCACGGCGAGCATGATCGTCACCACCGTCCCCAAGGGCGGGAAGCCGATGAAGTTGGCCGGCATCTCGGTGAACAGGAACCGGACGCCCTCGGCGGAGAACCCGCCGCGCACCTCGGTGGTCCCGTCCTCCCCCGGCACCTCCACGGCGGCCCCGAAGGCGGCCAACACCGTCGAGACGACGCCGACCAGCAGGGTGAGCAGGGCGAAGAGGACGAAGGGCTCCGGCAGCCGGTTCCCGACACGTTCGACCCACCCCAGCACGCCGCCCGCTCCGGCGGAGGTCGCTCCGCCGCTTCCGCGTCCCCGTGCGCCGTGCGCCATCCGCGCGCCACCTCCCCGTCCGTACGCCGTCGCGGTGCACACCCTTCGGGTGGACCCGAGGCTCCACAAGGGAGATCACGAGCAATCAGCCGAACGTGGTCGCTCGGTGGCCGCCGCGGCCGGACCGGGCGCGGAGCCCGCTTGGAAGGGGCCGCCTCGTTCCCACCGGGTGTCGACCGGTGCGGTGGCCACCGGGCGCGGGACCGAACAGGCGGGGGCACGGGGAGCGCGCCGGCGTGCTCGCGCGGGCGGACGACCTCCACCGGTGGCGGCAGGACAGGACGACGGGGGCCGGTCCCGAGCCCCGACGTCGGGAGCGGCCCGGCTGGCCCGGGCCGGGGACGCGGTGGGACCTGCCCCCACCCCGGGGCCGGCCCGCCGCGCCGGGACCGCGAGCACCCGGGCCGACGAGGTCAGTCGAAGAAGCGGGGAATGTCCAACGCGCCGCCGGCCGCCTCGAACTCCTCCCGGACCGCCGTGCGCAGCTCCTCGTCGGCCAGGTAGTCGACCGCCGTCATCGCCAGGCCGTAGGCGCCGTCGAGCACCGCCCGGTCCCCCGAAGGTCCGCCGGCGGCCTCCGCGAACTCCACGGTGTGCATCGAGATCGCCGGGTGGCCGATCGCGATCATGGGGTGGATCGCCGGCACCCGGAAGCTCAGGTTGCCCAGGTCGGTCGACCCGGTCAGGGAGGACGGCACCACGTCCGGTGGTAGCGCGCGCCGCCCCCGGGTCTCCTGGTGCGTCGCCCACCGCCGGGCGAGGGCCTCGTTGACGCGGATCGGCAGGTAGGGCGGCCGCTCGTCCCAGCGCAGTTCGACACCACAGCCGTGCGCCAGCGCCGCTCCCTCCGCGACCGCCGCCACCCTCGTCGCCAGGTCGCGCAGCGTCTCTGGCCGCGCCGAGCGCAGGTAGAAGCGGAGCGCGGCCCGGTCCGGCACGACGTTGGGCCGGGCACCTCCGTCGGTGAAGACGCCGTGCGCGCGGTCGCTGTCGGGCAGGTGCTGCCGCAACGCGGCCACGCCCTGGTAGGCGGCCACGGCGGCGTCCAGCGCGTTCCGACCCATGAAGGGCTGGGCCGAGGCGTGCGCGGCCACTCCGTGGAAGATCATCTCCAGCTGACGACGCCCCAGGAAGGGGTGCATCGCCACGTCGTGGGAGAACGGGTGCAGCATCACCACGGCGTCGACGTCGTCGAGGACGCCGGCCCGCGCCAGGAACTCCTTGCCCCCGCCGCCCTCCTCGGCGGGGGTGCCCAGCAGGGAGAGCCGACCGCCGGTGCGCGCCAACACCGGAGCGGCGGCGAGGAACGCGCCGACCGCGCTGGAGCAGATGATGTTGTGCCCACAGCCGTGCCCGATCCCCGGGAGGGCGTCGTACTCGGCGAGGACGGCGATGTGCGGGCCCCCGGTACCCGAGCTCGCCAGCAGTGCGGTGTCCAGCCCGCCGACGCCGACGGTCACCTCGTACCCGGCCGCGCGGACCAGCTCGGCGACGACACCGGCGGAGCGGTGCTCCTCGAAGCCCTCCTCCGGGTGGGCGTGGAGGTCGTGGCTGAGTGCCAGCAGCGCGTCCTCGTGCCGCCCCAGCTCCGCGCCCACGAGCTGGCCGACCTCGGAGTCCGCACCGGCGAAGGGGGAGGTCAGGGGTTCCGCCGCCGCGACGGCCCGTGCGGTCGCCTCGTTCAGCGCGCGCAGGTAGGTGTCGTCGGGGGGAACGGGAGCGGAGGAGGGGGTGGCTGCTGTCACGGCAGGCACCCTAACCCGAGCGCGCCGCGTCCCAGGAGCCCCGGACGGGACGCCCACCCCGGGCCGCCAGCCGGGGTTCCGGGGTGGCCGGGCAGCGGGGAGCGGCCAGCACGCCAGCGCTGGCCGGCCGGGCGGCCCCGGCGTAGCGTCGAACGCACCAGGGCCCGTCCCACCCGGCTCCGGGAGGCGTGATGCGGTGGTCAGAGCGGCGCGGCCCGGCCCAGCCGGGCGACGGCCAGGACCGGGCCGGTCAACGCCGGTCGCTGACCCGTTTGGTCGTGGGTCTGGTGCTCGGCGTGCTCGCGGTGGTCTTCATCGTCCAGAACCGCGCCGAGGTGGCGATCCGGTTGCTCGTTCCGGTCGTCGACCTGCCGTTGTGGACCGCGCTGGCCGGCGTGCTGGTGCTGGGGATGCTGATCGGAGCGCTCTGGGTGTACCGGCGCTGAGGCCGGGCGCCCCGGCGGCGCGGCCGGTGGGGGTGCCGGGTGTCCACCCGCGCGGAACCCCCACCCCGCGCCTCGTCAGACCGCCGGATCGCTCGGCCCGTGGTGGGTGGGGTCGAGCACCCTGCTGAGGAAGGTGCGGGTCCGCTCGTGGCTGGGGGCCCCGATGACGCTCGCCGGGTCGCCCTGCTCGATGATCCCGCCGCCGTCCATGAAGACCACCTGGTCGGCGACCTCGCGGGCGAACTGCATCTCGTGGGTGACCACGAGCATCGTCATACCCTCCTCGGCCAGCTGCCGCATCACGCCGAGGACGTCCCCGACCAGCTCGGGGTCCAGGGCCGAGGTGGGCTCGTCGAACAGCATCACCTCCGGGTCCATCGAGAGCGCCCTGGCGATCGCCGCCCGCTGCTGCTGCCCACCGGAGAGCTGGGCCGGCATCGCGTGTTCCTTGTCGGTCAACCCCACCCTGGCGAGGTTGCGCCGGGCCACCTCCTCGGCCTGCTCCTTCGACCGCCGGAGCACCTTGCGCTGGGCGACCGTCAGGTTCTCCAGGACCGACAGGTGCGCGAACAGGTTGAACGACTGGAACACCATGCCGATCCGCACCCGCGCGGCGTCGATGTCGCAGTCCGGGTCGGTCAGCTCGACCCCGTTGACCACCACGCTGCCGCTGGTCGGCTCCTCCAGGAGGTTGACGCAGCGCAGCAGGGTCGACTTCCCGGAGCCGGATGGGCCGATGACGCAGACCACCTGCCCGCGCTCGACCTGGAGGTCGACCCCCCGGAGGACCTGGAGGGAGCCGAAGCTCTTGTGCAGACCGGAGATCTCGACCACCGGCTGTGTGGTGTCGCTCATGCTCATTCCCTCCCTGGTCCCGTCCTCGCCCCCTTGCCGAACCGCCGCTCGAGGCGCCGGGACAGGTAGGACAGCGGAAGGGTGATCATGAGGTAGCAGAAGCCGGCCACCACGATCGGGGTCAGACTGCGGTCGGTGTTCAGGGCGTTGCGGGCGAACTGGGTCAGCTCGTGCTGGGCGAGCGTGCTGCCGAGGATGAACGCCAGCGACGAGTCCTTGGTCAGCAGGATCAGCTCGTTGGTGAGCGGGGGCAGGATGATCCGGAAGGCCTGCGGGATCACGACCGTGATCATCGTGCGCGCCGGGCTCATCCCCAGCGAACGCGCCGCCTCGACCTGCCCCTTGGGGACGGCCTGGATACCGGCGCGGATCGTCTCCGCGATGTAGGCGCCGCCCACGAGCCCCAGGGCCAGCATGATCGAGAGGCTGCGGTCCAGGTTGAGGCCGAAGGCGTAGCCGACGCCGACCCCCAGCGCGAGGAACACCAGCAGCGCCGGGAGCCCCCGGAAGAACTCGATGTAGAGGGTGGCGATCCAGCGGTACGGGCCGACCGAGGACAGCCTCATCAACGCGATCACCAGACCGAACGCGAGGGCGAACGCGAAGCCCATCGCCGTGTAGGTGATCGTGTTGACGAGGGCCACCGTCATGACCTCGGGGAACTGGTTGGCGATGACGGCGGGGTCGAAGAAGGCCCGCCCGAGGGCGTCCCAGTCAGCGGCGAGAACGAGGACCAGCAGCGCGACCACGAGGATGCCGTACTGGATGCCACGGAAGAGCCTCGCGCGCTGCCGCTTGCTCATCCGTCGTCGGGGAGGCGCCGTCGGCGCCGGTGTTCGTCGACCGGGTCCACCGGGCGGTCCCTGGTCCCGGTGCTGGGTGTCGCCCAGCTCGGTGTCACGCGACATGTGGTCAGTTCTCCAGAAAGTGCCGGGTAGGCGGCGGGGCCGGCGTCCGCACGCCGGCCCCGGTCACGGTGGGTCAGCTCTCGGGGTCCTGGGAGGGTTCGTCCGCCTCGGCGCTCTCGGCGGCGTCCGGCGCCTCGGACTCGTCGACGGCCTCCGGCTCGTCGCCCGCCCCCTCCGCGTCCTCGTCGACCGTGGCGTCGGTGCCGATGCCCTCGGGCGCCACACCGAACCACTCCACGTAGATCTCCTCGTAGCGGCCGTCCTCCCTGGCCGCCTGGAGCACCTCGTTGATCCGCTCGCGCAGCGCGTCGTTGCCCTTGCGGACCCCGATGCCGTACTGCTCGTTGGTCTCGATGTCGGCCACCACGGCGAAGGTGTCGTTCTCGTTCGCCGCGTCGTACAGGACGCCGTTGTCGTTGATGCCCGCCTGGACCTCGCCGGTCTCCACGGCGGCCAGCAGCAGCGGCAGGTCGTCGTAGCTGCGGATCTCGGTGTCCTCGGCCAGCTCGGCCTCGGCCCAGTCCTTGCCGGTGGTGTCGTTCTGCACGCCGACGGAGGCGCCGGCGAGGTCATCGACCCCGGTGATGTCCGAGCCGGCGGTCGTGATCAGCGCCTGCCTGGCGTCGAAGTACGGGTCGGAGAAGTCGAAGTTCTCCGACCGCGCGTCGGTGATGGTGATCCCGGCCGCGACCACGTCGCACTCCCCGGTGTCCAGGGCCGCACCGGAGGTGATGGTGTCGAAGGAGATGTCGACGATCTGCTGCTCGAGCCCCAGGTCCTCGGCCACCAGATCGACGAGATCCACGTCGAAACCGACGACCTCGCCACCCTCGTTGAACTGGAAGGGCCGGTACGACAGGTGGGTGCAGGTCTTGAGCGCTCCCTCCTCGACGATGGGGACGCCATCCACCTCGGCGCCCTGCTCGCCGCCGCACCCGGCGAGCACCAGGGCGAGGGCGGGGACCAGGGCTGCCGGGGCGAGGGCTCCGCTCCGCTGTCCGCTACGACGACGCAATGTACTTTTCCTCGATTTCATCCGGTTGTGCCGATGGACTGGACGCACCGTAGACGGTGACGGCACGCCTGGGCGAGCGGCGCCGCCCAGGTCACCACTGGTTCGGTGTGACGCCGAACCACTTCCGGTGCAGTTCCTCGTACCGCCCGTCCTGTCGGATCTCGGCCAGGACCTCGTTGGCGACGGTGAGGAGTTCGGTGTTCCCCCGGCGCACGGCGAACCCGTACTGCTCGCCGGTGTCGATCTCGACCTTCACCGAGGTGTCCCGGTGGCTCCTGGCGAGGAGGTACAGGGGTCCGTTGTCCGCCAGCGCCGCGTCGATCTCGCCGGCGCGCAGGGCGTGGGCCAGCGCGGGCAGGTCGGGGTAGGTGTGGATCGCGGGAGCATCGTCGTGTTCGGTCGCGTACCGTCCTGCGTAGTCGGAGCCGGTGGTGTTCTCCTGGACTCCCAGTCTCCCCCCACCGTGCAGGTCGGCGAGGCCGGAGACCGTGGAGTCCCAGTCGGCGAGCAGGGCCTGGTTGGCGTTGAAGTAGGGGACGCCGAAGTCGAGGACGCCCGCTCGTTCGTCGGTGATGGTCATACCGGCGAAGGCGATGTCGCAGGTTCCGTCCTCGAGGGCCGTGCCACTGGTGATGCTGTCGAAGGGGACGTCCACGACACGCTGTTCCAGGCCCAGCCGGTCGGCCACCAGATCCCCGAGGTCGACGTCGAACCCGACGATGTCCCCGGTGTCGTCGTCCAGGTGCTGGAAGGGCTCGTAGGGGAGGTGCGTGCAGGTCAGCAGGGTTCCGGCGTCGACGAGGGTGACGGCGGGCGAGCTGGGAGCCGCGGGGTCGAGGGTGTGGCCCGGCTGCCCGCAGGCGGCGAGCGCGCAGAGGGAGGACGCCACGAGGGCGGTCGTGGACAGGCGACGTGTGTGCTCTGCCAAGGCGCTCTCCCGAACACTATCCGGTTAACGGCGTCCTGCATCCTCGCACCGAACGGCCGAAAAATAAATAACCATTGGATGAACAATGGTAACGGGGAGTGCAAGTATCACGACAGGAGCCAAGAATATAACCCCGAAAGGAGTAATCGAGCATTTTCTTGCCCCGCGGAGGCGGATCGACCGGAAACCCTTCCCCGCCGGGGTGTGGTCAGCCTGGTCGGCCACGGGAACGGGGTCGGCGTCGGTACCCGCCCGAGCCCGGCTCAGAGCTGGTTCGGCGTGACGCCCAGCCAGTCCCGGTGCAGTTCGACGTGCCTCCCGTCGGCGCGCATCGCCGCCAGCACCTCGTTCGCCACGTCGAGCAGGGCGTTGTTCCCCCGCCGCACCGCGAAGCCGTACTGCTCGCCGGTGTCGATCTGCACCTTCACCGAGGTGTCCCGGTAGACCCGCGCGAACCCGTAGAGCGGACCGTTGTCGGAGAGCACGGCGTCGACCCGCCCGGAACGCACCGCCGAGGTGAGCTCCGTCTGGTCGGGGAACCGCACCAGCTCCACGGCCGAATCGTTGCGCTCGTTGTAGTCGACGGCGTACGCCTCGCCGGTGGTGCCCTCCTTGACCCCGAGCCGGCGCCCGTGCAGGTCCGCCATCCCGGTGATCTCCTCGTGGACCCCGGCGAGCAGGGCCTGGCTCGAGTTGAAGTAGGGATCGCCGAAGTCGACGTCACGCGCGCGTTCCTCGGTGATGGTGACCCCGCTGATCGCGATGTCGCAGACGCCCTCGTCGAGGTCGGCTCCGCTGGTGATCCGGTCGAAGGAGGTCTCGACCACCTCCTGCTCGACCCCGAGTTCCTCGGCGATGAACCCACCCAGGTCGATGTCGAACCCGACGATCTCCCCGGAGTCGGGGTCGCGGAACTCGAAGGGCTCGAAGGGCAGCCGGACACAGGTCGAGAGCGTGCCCGGCCGCACCAGCTCGACCTGGGGACCCTCACCCGCCGCGCTCCCCCCGGCTGGCGGCTCCCCGCCGCACCCCGCGACGAACAGGGCCGGGACGGCCAGCAGGACGAACGCGCGACGGAACGACGACCGCGACACGGAGACCCCCACACACTTGTCTGCCCGGGCGAAAACGTGCGCATCCTCGCACCCGGAAGCGCGATCTGAGAACAGTTGACGCGCAACCGTGTTCTCCGTTTCCCAACCAGTCACCTTCCGTCGCCGGACGCATCACTCAGGTAGACCAGAAGGAATGATCTTGTCGGGATTCCCGCGATTGTCCGTGATCGTTTTTCGACCGCCAGGTATCAACGCTCGGCGTGCGCCGCCAGCACCATCGCGACCGCCGTCGTCACCCGCGCCGCGTAGGCGAGGTGCAGCGACTCGTCGGGGACGTGCGCGTTGCTGCCCGGGCCCAGCGCCCCGGTCACCACGAACTGCGCCGCCGGGTAGGCGTCCTGGAGCAGCCCCATGAAGGGGATCGACCCGCCCAGTCCCAGAGTCAGCCACGGAGCCCCGAACAGCTCCGCGCCGGCCCGGTCCAGGGCCGAACGCAGCCAGGGCGCCAAGTCGGGCGCGTTCCAGCCGGGGCCGCACTCCGTCCGGCTCAGCTCGACGGTCGCGCCGTAGGGCACGTCCGTCGTGAGGGCGGCGCTCACGGCGTCCAGCGCCGCCTGGGGGTCAGTGGTCGGCGGCAGGCGGAAACTCAGCGCCAGCGTGGTCTGGGGCCGCAGGACGTTGCCCGCCTCCGCCGGGGTGGGCAGCCCGTCACCCCCGATCACGGACAGGGTGGGGCGCCAGGTGTTGTTCAGCGCCTGCTCCAGCGGGTCGTCGGTCACCGGCCGTACGCCCTCGGGCAGCGGGACGTTGTCGAGGACCAGCGTGGGCACCGCGTCCAGGGCCGCCCGGGTCTCGGCGACCCGGTCGGCCGGGACCTCCACCACCAGCTCGGGCAGCAGGACCTCCCCGGTGGCCGAGTCCTCGAGCCTGTCGAGGAGCTGCCGGAGGATGCGGAACGAGCTCGGGGCGACCCCGCTCGCCAGTCCCGAGTGCTGACCGGCGTCGAGCACGCGAACGGTGACGGTGACCTGGGCCATCCCGCGCAGCGAGGTGGTCAGCCAGAGCCGTTCGTAGTCACCGGCACCGGAGTCCAGGCACACCACCAGCTCGACCTCGCCGAGCTCGGGGCGGAGGTGCTCCAGGTAGGCGGGCAGGTCGGGCGAACCGGACTCCTCCCCCGTCTCCAGCAGCACGACCGCCCGACCGTGGTCGGCACCCAGCTCCCGCACTGCCTCCAGCGCCGTGACCGCCGCGTACCCGGCGTAGCCGTCGTCCGCCGCCCCCCGCCCGTACAGGCGCCCGTCCCTGAGCACCGGGGTCCAGGGGCCCAGGCCCTCGGACCAGCCGCCGACCGGCGGCTGCTTGTCCAGGTGGCCGTAGAGCAGGACGGTCCCCCGGTCCCGAGCCGCGTCGGTGGGTGCGACGTCGATGAGCAGCACCGGGGTGCGCCCGGGCAGCCGCACGGTGCGGATGGTGGCGTCGGACGCGATCGGGCGCTGGGCGAGCCACGTCCTGACGTGGTCGATGGCGGCGTCGAGCTGGCCGTTCGCCTCCCAGTCCTCGTCGAAGACGGGGGAGAGCGCGGGGATGGCGACCAGCTCGGACAGGCTGGGCACGACGTCCTCGGCCCACCGGCGGTCGACGGCCTCGGCGAGGGCCTCGGTGGACGCGGCGGACGAGGGGGGCGGGGTTGTCTCAGGCACGTGCCCGATCCTCGGTCCCGGTGCCGGTACCACGCAAGGGGCACCGCCGGCGGCGGGAGCACCGGCAGCGTCCTCCCTGGTAGGACGTGGTCCGTCTGTCGGAACCCCGCATAGTCGGAGCTCGCGTAGTCGGAACCACTCTTAGTAGGAACCACGATCTCTTAGCCAGGAAAAAGAGCTGTGTTCGGGCTCACGGTCGGGGCTTCGGCCATGCCAATATGGCGGAAGCGATCCGTCAGCGCCGACGATCGGCATCTCGTCCCACCAGGGCGGTGATCTCGTCTGTCGGCGTACCCGCGCTCACGGCCACAAGCCAGGACGCGCGGCCCCACCTTGAGGGAGACACGTATGTCGTCGCCGGAGTACTGGACGAAACCCCAGCCGCCCGACGCGGCTGGGTCGGAGTCACCGCCAGGGAGTCCCCCAGCCGCCACCGCGGCCCGACCCACGGCGGAGCAAGTGATAGCCGGACTACGCGCCACCAGCGAGGGTGGCCCAGACCTCGTGCAGCTGCTGACCCCCGAGGGGGAGCGAGTGGCGCACCCCCACTTCGACATCGACATCACGCCCGAGGAGCTGCGCGGGCTGTACCGGGACATGGTCCTGGTCCGTCGAGCCGACCGCGAGTCCAACGCGCTCCAGCGGCAGGGCCAGCTGGGCATCTGGGTTCCGCTGCTGGGCCAGGAGGCCGCTCAGATCGGCGCCGGCCGGGCGATGCGCCCCAGGGACATGGCCTTCCCCAGCTACCGGGAGCACGGCGTGGCCTGGTGCCGTGGCATCGACCCGACCGAGCTGCTCGGCATCTTCCGGGGCACCGACCACGGCAGCTGGGACCCGGTGGCCACCCGTTTCCACCCCTACACGATCGTCATCGGCAACCAGTGCCTGAACGCGGTCGGCTACGCCATGGGCCAGCGGTTCGACGGCCGGATCGGTGACGGGCACGACAGCGCCGACGCCGAGGCCACCGTCGCCTTCTTCGGCGACGGCGCGACCAGCCAGGGCGACGTGAACGAGGCCTTCGTCTGGGGCGCCGTCTACGACGCCCCCGTCGTCTTCTTCTGCCAGAACAACCAGTGGGCCATCTCCGAACCGATGGAACGGCAGAGCCGCATCCCCCTCTACCAGCGGGCCAGCGGCTACGGCTTCCCCGGGATCCGGGTGGACGGCAATGACGTGCTGGCCACGCTCGCGGTGACCCGGTGGGCGTTGGAGGAGTGCCGCAGCGGGAACGGACCGGTCCTCATCGAGGCCTTCACCTACCGGATGGACGCCCACACCACCTCTGACGACCCCAGCCGGTACCGGCTGGCCGACGAGCTGGAGGCGTGGAAGCTCAAGGACCCGATCGAGCGGGTCAAGGCGTACCTGCACCGCCAGCAGTGGGCGGACCGGGACTACTTCGAGGAGGTGGATCGGGAGTCCGACGCGCTGGCGGCCCGCCTGCGGGAGTTCTGCCAGCGGATGCCCGTCCCCTCCGCCGACCGCATGTTCTCCGAGGTGTACGCGAACGGGAGCCCCGTGGTCGCCGCCCAGCGCGACGAGTTCCTCACGTACCTGTCCCAGTTCGAGCAGACCGGAGGTGAGCGGTGATGACCGAGGTGGACGTCCGATCCCGTCCACGCGCCACCGACGGCTCCGCCACCGGGCAGGGCCCGGGGAAGGTGACGATCGGGAAGGCGCTGAACCTGGGGTTGCGCGCCGCGATGGAGCGCGACCCGAAGGTGATCCTCATGGGGGAGGACATCGGCCGGCTCGGCGGTGTCTTCCGGATCACCGACGGCCTGCAGAAGGACTTCGGTGAGCAGCGGGTGCTGGACACCCCGTTGGCCGAGTCGGGCATCGTCGGCGCCGCGATCGGCCTGGCGATCCGCGGGTACCGCCCGGTGTGCGAGATCCAGTTCGACGGCTTCATCTTCCCCGCCTTCGACCAGATCGTCAGTCAGCTGGCGAAGCTGAACTACCGCAGCCAGGGCCGCATCCGGATGCCGGTCGTCATCCGCGTTCCCTTCGGGGGCGGGATCGGCGCCGTCGAGCACCACTCCGAGTCCCCCGAGTCGTACTTCGCCCACACCGCCGGGCTGAAGGTCGTCGCCTGTTCGAACCCGGTCGACGCCTACTGGATGATCCAGCAGGCCATCGAGTCCGACGAGCCGGTGCTCTTCTTCGAACCCAAGCGCCGGTACCACGAGAAGGCGGAGCTGGACCTGAGCGCGACGCCCGCCCCGCTGCACTCCTCCCGGGTGCTGCGACCGGGCACCACGGCCACCCTCGCCTGCTACGGGCCGATGGTGAAGACGTGCCTGGAGGCGGCCGAGTCCGCCGCCGAGCAGGAGGGGCACGAACTGGAGGTCATCGACCTCCGGACGCTCTCGCCCCTCGACCTGGAGCCGGTCTACGAGTCGGTCCGCCGCATCGGCCGGTTGGTGGTCGCCAGCGAGGCCCCCGGCGAGTCGTCCATCGCCTCGGAGATCGCGGCCAGGGTCCAGCAGGAGTGCTTCTACTCCCTGGAGGCACCGGTGGTCCGCGTCACCGGTTTCGACACCCCCTACCCGCCGAGCAAGCTGGAAGAGGAGTACCTGCCCGACCTGGACCGGGTGTTGCACGCCGTCGAGCAGTCGTTGGGCTGGTGAGGGAGAGCATGTCGCGGATCAAGCACTTCCCGCTGCCCGACACGGGCGAGGGCCTGACCGAGGCCGAGATCGTGAAGTGGCACGTCGGTCCCGGTGACACCGTCGAGGTCAACCAGACGATCGTCGAGATCGAGACCGTGAAGGCGGTCGTGGAACTGCCGTGCCCCTACGCGGGCACCGTGTCCGACCTCCTCGCCCCGGTCGGGCAGGTCGTCGAGGTCGGTGTGCCGATCATCGCGATCGACGTCGGCGGGGACGGCATCCCGGAGGAGGCGGCGGACGGTGCCGCC
>NZ_AGVX02000254.1 GCF_000239155.1 Actinoalloteichus spitiensis RMV-1378 | reverse complement strand
GCCGCTCCTGGCCGCTAGCCTCGGCCGAGGACAACCGAACACACGCGGGAGCTCGCGCCAGAGCGGGCTGAGAGGGCGATTCGTGCCGGGCACGGGCGTCGCCGACCGCAGGAACCTGTCCGGGTAATGCCGGCGTAGGGAGGTGCCGCGATGGCGGCCGAGTCTGTTCAGCCCAATCTCGGGGAGTCCGGGACCCCGAGGGTCACCACCGGTCCGATCAGCGGATCGCACAAGGTGCACGTCAGCACACCGTCCGGGCTGCGGGTTCCCCAGCGCCGGGTCACCCTCACCAACGGCGAGCACCTCGACCTCTACGACACCTCGGGCCCGTACACCGACACCGAGGCCGCCATCGACGTCCGACGCGGGCTCGACGAGCTGAGGACGACGTGGATCACCGAACGGGCGGCCACCGGCGGTGGCACCCAGCTGGCCCTCGCGCGAGCCGGCGTGATCACACCGGAGATGGAGTTCGCGGCGGTCCGCGAGGGAGTGCCGCCGGAGCTGGTGCGCGACGAGGTCGCCGCCGGCAGGGCCGTCATCCCGGCCAACCACCGGCATCCCGAGTCGGAGCCGATGGTGATCGGCAAGCGGTTCCTGGTCAAGGTCAACGCGAACATCGGCAACTCAGCGGTCTCCTCCTCGGTCGAGGAGGAGGTGGAGAAGATGGTGTGGGCGACCCGGTGGGGCGCGGACACCGTCATGGACCTGTCGACCGGTCGCCGCATCCACGAGACGCGGGAGTGGATCCTGCGGAACTCCCCCGTCCCGGTCGGGACGGTCCCGATCTACCAGGCGCTGGAGAAGGTGGGCGGGGACCCGGCCCGGCTCTCCTGGCCGGTCTACCGCGACACCGTCCTCGAACAGGCCGAGCAGGGGGTGGACTACATGACGGTCCACGCCGGTGTCCTGCTCCGGTACGTCCCGTTGGCCGCCCACCGCGTCACCGGCATCGTCTCCCGAGGAGGCTCGATCATGGCGGCGTGGTGCCTGGCGCACCACGAGGAGAGCTTCCTCTACACGCACTTCGAGGAGCTCTGCGAGATCTTCCGCGAGTACGACATCACCTTCTCGTTGGGGGACGGCCTGCGTCCCGGCTCGATCGCCGACGCCAACGACGAGGCGCAGTTCGCCGAGCTCCGCACCCTCGGAGAACTGACGCACGTCGCCCGCCGGCACGACGTGCAGGTGATGGTCGAGGGGCCCGGCCACGTCCCGATGCACCTGATCGAGGAGAACGTGCGGTTGGAGGAGGAGCTGTGCGGCGAGGCGCCCTTCTACACCCTCGGCCCGCTCGCGACGGACATCGCCCCGGCCTACGACCACATCACCTCCGCCATCGGCGCCGCGATGATCGCGCGGGCTGGCACCGCGATGTTGTGCTACGTCACCCCGAAGGAACACCTCGGGCTCCCGGACCGGGACGACGTCAAGACCGGCGTGGTCGCCTACCGGATCGCCGCGCACGCCGCTGACCTCGCCAAGGGCCACCCCCGGGCCAGGGAACGGGACGACGCCCTGTCCCGGGCACGCTTCGAGTTCCGGTGGGTGGACCAGTTCCACCTCGCCCTCGACCCGGACACGGCCCGGGCCTTCCACGACCAGACCCTGCCGGCGGAGCCGGCGAAGACCGCCCACTTCTGCTCCATGTGCGGCCCGAAGTTCTGCTCCATGCGCATCAGCCAGGACGTCCGGCGGTTCGCGGAGGAACGCGGGCTGACCACGGCGCGGGCGGTGGAGGAGGGCATGAAGGCCAAGGCGGCGGAGTTCACCGCCCGAGGCGGGTCCGTCTACCTGCCGGTGGTGGAGCGGTGAGCCCCCGCCCGACCCCCGCTCCGGGTGTGACACCCCGGACCGCCCTGACCATCGCGGGTTCGGACTCCGGTGGTGGCGCGGGGATCCAGGCCGACCTCAAGACCTTCCTCGCGTGCGGGGTGCACGGCATGTCCGCGATCACCGCCGTGACCGTCCAGAACTCCGTGGGGGTCAGCGGTTTCCACGAGGTACCGCCCGGCATCGTGCGGGACCAGGTCCGGGTGGTCACCACCGACATCGGCGCGCACGCCGTGAAGACGGGCATGTTGGCGAGCGCGGGGATCATCGAGGTGGTGGCGGAGACGTGTGACGAGCGCGGGATCGGGCGGGCGACCGGGATCCCGCTGGTGGTGGACCCGGTGGCCGCCTCGATGCACGGCGACTCCCTGCTGGCGGCCAGCGCGTTGGGGGCGGTCCGCGAGGCGCTGCTGCCCCGGGCCACGCTGGCCACCCCGAACCTCGACGAGGTGCGGCTGCTGACCGGCGTCGAGGTCACCACTCGCTCCGACCTGCGCAAGGCGGCGGAGGCCGTGCTGGCCCTCGGGCCGGAGTGGGTGCTGATCAAGGCGGGGCACCTGTCGGCGGACGCGGACTGCGTCGACCTGCTCGTGGGCGCTCGCGGCGACGTCGTCGAGCTGCCCGGGCCGCGACATCCGACGGGTCACACGCACGGCGGCGGGGACACCCTCGCCGCGGCCGTGACCGCCGCCCTGGCCCACGGTCTGGACCTCGTCGACGCGGTCCGGGCCGGGAAGCGCTACATCATGCGGGCGGTGGCCGCCGCCTACCCGCTCGGAGCTGGGGTCGGCCCCGTCTCGGCGTTCTGGCGGATCTCCGACGCCGCCTGGTGAGCCGCTCCGCCCCGGGACCGCCGGAGCCCTCGGGCCCGGCGCCCGCCGCGTTCCCAAGGATGGCGGGCCGGCCGGGATGAACGTCCTACCGCCAGCCAGGTGATCAACCAAAGGTTGATCAACGATCACTCCCCGTGATCGATCTGGTGGTGTCGCGGCCCGGGGCGGGTGCCGATCAGCCACCGGTTCGGCCCGTGGCCCCGGCCGGCGCGACCAGCCCCCATCCTCCGGTGCGCCCGGCCGTGCCGGTGGGGGCGGGGCCCGCGCCACCGGGGCGACCGGCGGGACGACGTCCCCGCCCGGGCCGAGGGCGGCGGAGGAGCGCCCCCGCCCGGCCCCAGTGCGGGTCGAGGCCCGTTCCGCGCCGGTACCTCGTGTCGGCGGGCCGCGCGCCGGTCGTGCGACCCGGCGTCCGCCAGCCGGGCGGTCGCACGGCCCGATCACGGCGCGATGCCCTGGCCGGGCGGTCACGATCCCGCCGCGCGCCGTTCCCGCGGGTAGGGGGCGCCGCCGGGCGGGGCGAGAGCGCGCAGCGGTCGACGGCGCCGTTCCCGCCGGGACGAGCCGTGGCCGGGGTGGGATCCGCTCCGGCGCCACATCCGGCTCCACGCCCGCGGGTCACCGCGTTCCCGGCCGGTCTCCACGCGGCACGGGGACGCCGGCGGCACCGTGGACGCCGCCGTAACGCTCCGCGTACCGGGGGCAATAACAGAGCAGGTGGCCCCGTGGGTCCGCGGGCCGCTCCCGGGCGAGGCCGCGGGGCGGAGCGGTGGGGCCGGCGCGAGATCGGGGGTTGCCGTGGCGGCAGGACGGTCGGCCAGACCTTTTCCTACTCTCGGGTGGTCCTTGCCCGCTGAGCGTGTAGTGCGGTCACTTCGTGTAATTGATCAGGGAACATTCTCGTCGTGGTTGGTTGGGTGCTGACAGGCATACGGGCGCGACCGTCGACTCGCCTGAGCGTGGAGCTGCCGGTCCGGCAACTCGTGATGACGGCCGTGGCGGTCGGACTCGCCACCGGCGTCGCGGCGCCGTTCGGCCTGGACCGGGTGGCCGTGCTCGGTGGACTCGTGGCGGTGCTCACGCTCGTCGGGGCGAGCGTTGGTCCGCTGCGGGCCGACCTGAGAGCGGTGGTGTGGTTGGGCCCGCTGCTCACCGCGGTCGTCGCGGTGGGCCCGTCCCTGGAGGGGGCCCCGGCCATCCTCGCGGCCTCGCTCGTCGTCCTGGGGGCGGGCATGCTGCCCGCCCTGGGCAGCGGTTACCTGCGGGTCGGCCAGGTCACGGCCACCACCACCCTGCTCGCCGTGACCACCGGCCTCGGCGAGGGCCAGAACCCGGCCCTCCTGGCGGCGGGCGGAGCCTGCGGGGTGGTGCTGGCCGTCGTGGTCCGCGTGGCGGCGGGCAAGGACGACCCGTCCGGGCCGACCCGCGCCGCCGTGGCGGCGGCGCTCACCGACCAGACCCCGGGCGGCCTGCACGACGCCGCCCGGGTGTGGCGGGCCGACGGCACCCGGGCCCGGCTCG
>NZ_AGVX02000255.1 GCF_000239155.1 Actinoalloteichus spitiensis RMV-1378 | reverse complement strand
CGGCGGCCCTCCTGGTGAAGGTGATGGCGAGGACGCGTTCGGGTGGTACCCCCCGCGCGCACAGGTGGGCGATCCGGCGGGTGAGGGTACGGGTCTTGCCGGTGCCCGGGCCGGCGACGATGAGCAGGGGGCCGGCGGGGGCGCCGGCGGCTCGGCGCTGGTCCGGGTCCAGTCCCCCCAGCGGCCCCTCGCCCGGTTCCGCCGCCCTGGCCGTTCCCGTGGGAGCTGCGGGGGGCGACCCGGTGTCCGGTGGTGGCGGCGGTGGCAGCTCCCGACCGCGGTGGGCCGTCACCTCCGTGGCGGCCGCGCGGGCGCCGTCGGGACCGGTCGCGGTCCTCGCCCGGGTGGGGGCGGCGGTCGGCTCGGCGTCGAAGAGGGCGGGGGTGAGGCGTTCCCGGTCGCGGCGGAGCTCACCGGGTTCGAAGAGCCGGATGACCCCGTACTCGCCGTCGTAGCCGCCGTCGCGGATCACCTCGCCCCGCCTCAGCCTGGCGATGGCCTCGCCGAGCAGCGTCGACCGGGCGGACAGCTCGTCGACGGGCACCTCGTCGAGGATGGCGAGTTCGGGTCCGTACAGACCGGTCAGTTCGGCGATCTCGCCGAGCACGCGCTTGCTCTTGGGCCCCACGCCGAGCAGTTCCCCCATGATCTCCGGCAGCGGCACCAGGCTCCGGAACGGCGTGGCCGTGGCCGGCCGGTACCCCGCCGGCCGGTCGGCCAGCTGGGCGACCCGGTTCGACACGCCCACGGTGACGGGTCGACCGCAGGCACCGCACCGCCCGCCGTGCTCCCTGGTCTGCTCCGGTGTCCACCGGACACCGCACTTGCGGTGCCCGTCCAGGTGGTACTTGCCCTCGTCGGGGAAGAACTCGACGGTGCCGGCGAGGCCGTCGCCCGTCTCCATGGCCCGGCGCACCGCGTAGTAGTCCAGTTCGGTGTCGAAGACCGTGGCCTCCCGCCCGAGCATCGGAGGGGAGTGCGCGTCGGAGTTGCTGACCAGCTGGAAGCGGTCGAGCCCCGAGACGGTCCAGTTCATCGCGGGGTCGCTGGAGAGACCGGTCTCCAGGGCGAAGACGTGCGGCGCGAGGTCCCGGTAGCACTCGTCCACGCTGTCGAACCCGGACTTGGAGCCCAGCACCGCGAACCAGGGGGTCCACACGTGCGCGGGCACCAGGTAGGCGCCGTCGCCGCTCTCCAGCGCGATCTCCAGCAGGTCCCGCGAGTCCAGGCCCAGGATCGGCCGCCCGTCGGAGCCGAGGTTGCCGATCCTGCCCAGCCTGCGGTTGAACTCCTCGGCCGCGGCGAAGTCGGGCATGTACACCAGGTGGTGGACCTTGCGGGTCAGCTCACCCGCCTTGTAGATGGTGGAGATCTCCACCGAGAGCTGGAACCGGACCGGGGAGGAACAGGACGCCGGAAGGCGACGGAGGATGTCCCTGTCCAGGTCCGGCCTGATGCGGAACAGCCCCGGTTCGGCGGGTTCGAGGGTGTCCTGGAGGTGCTCGAACCAGCGAGGATGGGTGAAGTCGCCGGTTCCCACGAGGTGGAGTCCCTTGCGCCGGGCCCACCATGCCAGGTTCTCGAGGTCGCAGTCGCGGCTGCATGCCCGCGAGTACTTGGAATGAATGTGCAGATCGGCGAAGAAGCGCACCGGTGGATCTTGTCATGTCCGGTTGGTCCGGCGGTGGGCGCGTCCGGTGCGGCGGTCGTTCGGGGTCCCGACAGGTCGGTCGGGGTGACGGCGCACGCGCCACGCCCGGAAGCCGGAGCGTCCTCGCTGGACTTCGGATGGCCGCACCCCCTCCCATGGCCGTGTCGTTCGCGCCGCTGGACACGGCCGTTGGGTCCTTCCGGCTTACTGGACACCCCACGTGGTCTCGATACACTCCGCGCGACCACTGACGGCGACCCAGGGAGCACGCATGAGCGCACGCCCGGGCCGCCTCCTGTCGTGGTCGGGCATGGTGCTCGTGAGCGCGTTGTGCACCCTGGTGGGGCTGGCGGCCCCCGCCGCCGCCCGGCCTGGTGCCGGCGGGACCGGTCTGGCCAGCGGCGTGACGCACGCGGTGCGCGCGGACCCGGCCAACCAGCACGAACGAACCGGACCTCGCGCC
>NZ_AGVX02000256.1 GCF_000239155.1 Actinoalloteichus spitiensis RMV-1378 | reverse complement strand
GGGCACGCGCCCGGACGAGCGCGACCCGCAGCCGCTCGGGCGGCTGGCGGTGCGCTTGGTCGCCGAGCGGGGCTGGGGGGACCAGCTCGCCGGTGGCGCCCTCTTCGGCCGGTGGGACCGGTTGGTAGGACCGGACATCGCGGAACACGTGCGCCCGGTCACACTGCGGGACGGGGAACTGACGGTCCTGGCCGACTCGACGGCGTGGGCGACCCAACTCAGGCTGCTGCAACGACAGCTGCTCGAACGGATCGCCGGGGCCGTTGGGCAGAACCTCGTCAGGCGGTTGCGGATCCAGGGCCCGTCGGCGCCGAGCTGGCGCTACGGCCCCAAGCACGTCTCCGGCCGGGGGCCCCGGGACACCTACGGCTGACCGGCGCGCCCCGCCGGGCACACCCCGCCGTTCCCCGGCCGGGTCGGGGGACCCGGGCGCGGTGATCCCCGGCCCGACGGCCGCGGCGTCCCACCCGAAGACTCAGCGGCTTCCAGCGCCACCGAAGGGGATTTTCGGCGGTTCGGACCTGGCCCTGTTCTTCTCGGCCCGGCAGCGGGGCAGCCAGGGGTGTCCTTTGCCCGCTTCTGTGGGGGTTGGGCAGTAGACTCGAAGGGGACCGCGTTCACGGCCTGCCCTCCACGACCGTGTCTTCACGTGGGTCCGGTCCTTTCCAGCCCGCGCCACAGGGATGGCGCGGGGGTCCCGAACGGGGCCAGCAGCGTCGGCATGAGGAGAACCCGAGGCTCGTGGCAGCGAACAAGAACGAGTACAACGCGTCATCCATCAGCATCCTTGAGGGCCTCGACGCGGTGCGGAAGCGTCCCGGCATGTACATCGGCTCGACCGGGGAGCGTGGCCTCCACCACCTCATCCAGGAGCTGGTGGACAACTCGGTCGACGAGGCGATGGCCGGGTACGCCAGCAGGGTCGAGGTGACCCTGCTGGCCGACGGTGGTGTCCGCGTCGTCGACGACGGCCGGGGTATCCCGGTCGACATGCACCCCGTCGAGAAGCGCCCGGCGGTCGAGGTGATCCTCACCGTCCTGCACGCCGGCGGGAAGTTCGACAGCAAGTCGTACGCGGTGTCCGGAGGCCTGCACGGTGTCGGCGCCTCCGTCGTCAACGCGCTCTCCCACACCTTCGAGGTGGAGATCCACCGCGACGGCCACGTCTGGCGGCAGCGCTACTCGAAGTCGAAGCCGGTCCACCCCCTGGAGAAGGGGGAGACCACCGACCGCACGGGTACCTCGCAGACCTTCTGGGCCGACCCGGAGATCTTCGAGACCACCACCTACAACGCCGAGACGGTGGCCAGGCGCCTCCAGGAGATGGCCTTCCTGAACAAGGGGCTGACCATCGTCCTGCGCGACGAGCGGGTCGACGAGCAGGAGCTGGCCGAGGACGCGGAGGGGGAGGCCCCGCAGGCCACCGAACGCGTCTTCCACTACCCCGGGGGGCTGGAGGACTTCGTCGGGCACATCAACGCCACCCGCGAGGCCGTCCACCGCAAGATCATCGCCTTCGAGGCCCAGGGTGACGGCCTCCAGGTCGAGGTGGCCATGCAGTGGAACAACGGCTACACCCCCTCCGTCTACACCTTCGCCAACACCATCAACACCCACGAGGGCGGTACGCACGAGGAGGGGTTCCGCGCGGCGCTCACGCGCGTCGTCAACGAGTACGCGCGGGAGAAGCGGCTCCTGAAGGAGAAGGACTCCAACCTGACCGGCGACGACGTCCGCGAGGGTCTGGCGGCCATCGTGTCGATCAAGCTCGCCGAGCCCCAGTTCGAAGGCCAGACCAAGACCAAGCTGGGCAACAGCGAGGCGAAGGGCTTCGTGCAGCGGACCTGCAACGAGCACCTCGCCGACTGGTTCGAGCGCCACCCCACCGAGGCCAAGTCGATCGTGTCGAAGGCCGTGTCCTCCGCCCAGGCGAGGATGGCCGCGCGGAAGGCCCGGGAACTGGTGCGCCGCAAGGGGGCGCTCGACATCGGTGGGCTGCCCGGCAAGCTGAAGGACTGCCGTTCCCGCAACCCGGAGGAGTGCGAGCTCTACATCGTCGAGGGCGACTCGGCGGGTGGCTCCGCGAAGGAGGGGCGGGACTCGCAGTTCCAGGCGATCCTGCCGATCCGAGGCAAGATCATCAACGTGGAGAAGTCCCGGCTGGACCGGGTCCTCAAGAACAACGAGGTGCAGAGCCTCATCACGGCCCTGGGCACCGGGATCCACGACGAGTTCGACCTCGGCAAGCTGCGGTACCACAAGATCGTGCTGATGGCTGACGCCGACGTCGACGGCCAGCACATCAGGACCCTGCTGCTCACCCTGCTGTTCCGCTTCATGCGCCCGCTGGTCGAGCACGGCCACGTCTACCTCGCCTCGCCGCCGCTGTACAAGGTGAAGTGGTCCCGCGCCGAGCCCGAGTACGCCTACTCCGACCGCGAGCGGGACGGCCTCATCGAGGCCGGGGTGGCGGCCGGCAAGCGGTACCCCAAGGAGGACGGGGTCCAGCGCTACAAGGGCCTCGGGGAGATGAACGCCGAGGAGCTGTGGGAGACCACGATGGACCCGGCCAACCGCCTGCTGCGCCAGGTCACCCTCGACGACGCGGCCACCGCCGACGAACTGTTCAGCGTCCTGATGGGCGAGGACGTCGAAGCCCGCCGCTCGTTCATCACGCGCAACGCGAGGGATGTGCGCTTCCTGGACATCTGACCGGTCACCTCCAGGACGGCGGCCCGCCCACCGAAGGGCCGCCGCGCACCCCTGAACCCCGCACACGAGAAGGACTGCAATGACCGAGACGACCCTGCCACCGGACGGCGACCGCATCGAGCCGGTCGACATCCAGCAGGAGATGCAGCGCTCCTACATCGACTACGCGATGAGCGTGATCGTCAGCAGGGCGCTGCCCGACGTGCGTGACGGGCTCAAACCCGTGCACCGGCGGGTGCTCTACGCGATGTACGACGCCGGCTACCGACCGGACCGAAGTCACGTCAAGTGCTCCCGCATCGTCGGCGACGTGATGGGCAACTACCACCCCCACGGCGACTCCAGCATCTACGACACCCTGGTGCGGCTGGCGCAGCGGTGGTCGATGCGGCACCCGCTGGTCGACGGGCAGGGCAACTTCGGGTCCCCGGGCAACGACCCGGCGGCAGCCATGCGCTACACCGAGGCGAGGCTCACACCGCTGGCGATGCAGATGCTGGCGGACATCGACGAGGACACCGTCGACTTCCGGGACAACTACGACGGCAGGACGCAGGAGCCGGACGTCCTGCCGTCCCGCATCCCGAACCTGCTCGTCAACGGCGGCGGTGGGATCGCGGTCGGCATGGCGACCAACATCCCGCCCCACAACCTGCGTGAGGTCGCCGAGGGCGTCTTCTGGGCACTGGACAACCCGGACGCCTCCGAGGACGAGACGCTCGCCGCGATGATGCAGCGGATCAAGGGCCCGGACTTCCCGACCAGCGGGTTGATCCTGGGCACCTCGGGCATCGAGGAGGCCTACCGCACCGGACGGGGCTCCATCCGGACCCGGGCGGTCATCGAGGTCGAGGAGGACGGCAAGGGCCGGACCATCCTCGTCGTGACCGAACTGCCGTACCAGGTGAACCCGGACAACCTCGTCGAGGGGATCGCCACCCTCGTCCGTGACGGCAAGCTCACCGGGATCGCCGACATCGCGGACGAGACCAACAGCCGCCGGGGCATGCGCATCGTGATCACCCTCAAGCGGGACGCGGTGGCGAAGGTCGTGCTGAACAACCTCTACAAGCACACCCAGCTGCAGAACTCCTTCGGCGTCAACATGCTCGCCCTCGTCGACGGGGTCCCCCGGACGTTGCGGCTGGACCAGGTCATCCGGCACTACGTCAAACACCAGGTCGAGGTCATCGTCCGCCGCACGCGGTTCCGGTTGCGCAAGGCCGAGGAGCGCGCCCACATCCTGCGCGGGCTGGTTAAGGCGCTGGACGCGCTCGACGAGGTCATCGCCCTCATCCGGGGCTCGCGGACGGTCGACGTCGCGCGTTCCGGCCTGATCGACCTCCTCGACATCGATGAGAGCCAGGCGAACGCGATCCTGGAGATGCAGCTCCGCCGCCTCGCAGCCCTGGAGCGCCAGAAGATCACCACCGAACTCGGTGAGATCGAGCGCGAGATCGCCGACCTGGAGGACATCCTCGCCAGGCCGGAGCGCCAGCGCGTCATCATCAAGGACGAGCTGAAGGCGATCGTCGACAAGCACGGTGAGGACCGCCGGACCCGGATCATCCCCTACGAGGGGGAGGTCTCGGTCGAGGACCTGATCGCGGTCGAGGACGTGGTCGTCACCATCACCCGCACCGGCTACGCGAAGCGGACCCGCACCGACCTCTACCGCGCGCAGAAGCGTGGCGGGAAGGGCGTGCAGGGAGCGGCTCTCAAACAGGACGACATCGTCGCCCACTTCTTCGTGTGCTCCACCCACGACTGGATCCTGTTCTTCACCAACCAGGGGCGGGTGTACCGCGCCCGGGCCTTCGAACTGCCCGAGGCGAACAGGAACGCGCGGGGGCAGCACGTGGCGAACCTGCTCGCCTTCCAGCCGGACGAGCACATCGCCCAGGTGATGCAGATCAAGGACTACCAGGCGGCGCCGTACCTGGTGCTGGCCACGAAGAAGGGGCTGGTCAAGAAGTCCCGCCTGTCGGACTTCGACTCGAACCGCTCCGGTGGGCTGATCGGCGTCAACCTCCGCGACGACGACGAGCTGGTGGGCGCGGTGCTGTGCGGGCCGGAGGACGACCTGCTCCTCGTCTCGGCGGAGGGCCAGTCCATCCGCTTCCACGCCACCGACGAGGTGCTTCGTCCGATGGGGCGGGCCACCTCGGGCGTGTTGGGGATGCGATTCAACCAGGGGGATGAACTCCTGGCGATGGCCGTCTGCCGCGAGGACCGTTTCCTGCTGGTCGCCACCACCGGTGGGTACGCCAAGCGCACCCCGATCGATGACTACCCGGTGCAGGGACGCGGCGGGAAGGGCGTGCTGACCATCCAGCACGACAAGCGTCGTGGGAGGCTTGTCGGAGCGCTCATCGTCGACCTCGACGACGAGCTCTACGCGATCACGTCGACCGGGGGCGTGATCAGGACCGCCGCCAAGGAGGTCCGCAAGGCAGGCCGTCAGACCAAGGGTGTGCGTCTCATGAACCTGGGTGAGGGCACCACGCTGCTGGCCGTGGCGCGGAACGCCGACGAGGCCGCCGACCCGGACGCCGCGGCGGGCGAGGTCGTCGACGCCGCCATCGAGAACGGGACAGCGGGGAAGGACGAGGGATGAGTTCGCCAGGCAGCCCGGACCAGCGGCAGCCCGCGGAGGGCAGCGGCTCCGAGTCGGAGTCCGGCGGGGACAGCGTTCCGCAGGCGGTCGGTGGGGAGAAGACCACCTTCATGACCCCGGTGGCCCCGGCGTCGGCCAGGTCGGCGACCGGGAGCGGGTCCGATCCCGTCGGGGGGACCGACGAGCCGGCTGCCGCCGCTGCCGAGGAACGAGCGTCGACACCGCCCTGGCAGCGGTCAGCGGCCCAGGGGGGCGCCGACCAGCAGTCGCCGGGTGCCGGCGCGGGAAACCCTGAACCGCAGGCTGGTCAGGGGTACGCTTCCAGCGCGGCGGCGGGGGCGTCGCCCGGGGGAAGCGAGGCGACGACCACCATGACGAAACCTGTGGGAGCCGAACAAAGCGGAGCCGTGGGCCGGGCGCCGGTGAACTTCCCGGGGCCCGGAGGTCGTCCGGCGTCCTCCGGTGGTTCCGGTCTGACGGGTCGTCGGCCCGGACGAGGCCCCCGTCGGGCGAGCCTCCAGGTCAAACGGGTGGACCCCTGGTCGGTGCTGAAGCTGGCCCTGGTGCTCAGCGTCGCCGCGTTCTTCATCTGGTTGGTCGCGGTCGGCGTGCTCTACGGCGTCCTGGACGGCATGCGGGTGTGGGACTCCCTGAACGGGACCTACAACGACCTGACCGGTGACGCCACCGAGGGCGACCTGATCAGCGCCGGTCGGGTGTTCGGGGTGGCCGCGATCGTCGGCGCCATCAACATCGTGCTGTTCACCGCGCTGGCGACCGTGGGCGCGTTCGTCTACAACGTGTCGGCGGACCTCGCCGGCGGGATCGAGTTGACGCTGTCGGAACGCGACTGACGGCGCCACACCACCCCGCGACGCCCGACCGGGCCCACCGGTCGGGCGTCGCGTC
>NZ_AGVX02000257.1 GCF_000239155.1 Actinoalloteichus spitiensis RMV-1378 | reverse complement strand
CCCGGAGCCGGACCGTCCCGTCCCGCCCGCGGCCGGGCACGGAGACGACCACGGTGGCACCGAGGAGGTCCCACGGGACGCGGAACGCACCGGGACGGTCTTCGAGTTCGAACCGCCGCCCGCGTCCGGGTCCGCGCCGTCGTCGGAGACGGCGACCTCCTCGGCGTCCACCGGGCCCAGCCCCGACCCGTCCGCCGGGGCCGGCGGTGCCTCGGCGGTGGCCGGCTCCTCGGCGCCACCGGGGCCGGCGGGCGCCCCGGTGGACCCCGGCCCCGGGTACCCCGACCCGTTGGCCGACCGCGCCGAGGCCGCCACGTCCTCGGGCATCCCGCCGGCGACCCTGCTGGGGTTGGCGGCCGTGGTGGTCATCGTGGCGGCGGGTACGGCGACGGCGGTGCGGCGACGACGCGCCGAACAGCACCACCCGTGACTTCCCGGTTCCCCGAGCGAGGCCGGCTCCCGAGGACGCTGCACCCGGGCGCGTGGTGGTTGTGGGCCCTCGGGTTGGCCACCGCGGCCAGCCGTACGACGAACCCGGTGTTGCTGGTCCTGATCATCGCCGTCGCCGGGCTCGTGGTGGCCCGGCGACGGGGTGACGCGCCGTGGGCGTTGGCGTTCCGCCTGTACCTGCTGCTGGGTGCGTTCATCGTGTTCTCCCGGGTGCTGTTCCGGGTGGTCTTCGGCGGCGGCCAGGGGGACCACATCCTGTTCACCCTGCCCGAGATCCCGCTGCCCGCGTGGGCGGCGGGCATCCGCCTGTTCGGACCGGTGGCGGTGGAACAGCTGCTCGGCGGCCTCTACGACGGGCTGCGGTTGGCCACGATGGTGGTCTGCATCGGGGCGGCCAACGCGCTGGCCAACCCCAAGCGGCTGTTGAAGGCGGTCCCTGGTGCCCTCTACCAGGTGGGCTCGGCCGTCGTGGTCGCCCTGTCGGTGGCCCCGCAGCTGGTGGAGAGCGTGCTGCGGGTGCGGCGGGCGCGGCGCCTGCGGGGTGGCCGCCAGCGGGGGATGCGCGCGCTGCGGGGCATCGTCATCCCGGTGCTCGCGGACGCGATGGACCGTTCGCTGGCCCTGGCCGCCGCGATGGACTCCCGGGGGTACGGCCGGGTGGGGACGCTGTCCCCCCGGGCGCGGCTGGTCACCGGGGTGCTGGTGCTCGGCGGCCTGGTCGGGGTGTGCGTCGGGGTGTACGGGCTGATGGACGGGTCCGCCCCCCGGCAGTTGGGGCTGCCCATGCTGCTGGCCGGGACGGCGGTGGCGGCCGCGGGGTTGTTGTGGGGTGGCCGGCAGGTGCGGCGCAGCGTGCACCGCCCGGACCGGTGGCGGCTCGGGGAGGTCCTCGTCGTCTGCTGCGGGATCGGGTCCGGCGGCCTGCTCTACCTGACCAGCCAGGTCGACGCGGCGAACCTGTACCCGTCGCTGAACCCGTTGGCCTGGCCGGAACTGGCGTTGCTGCCCTCACTGGCCGTCCTGGTCGGGGTGCTGCCGGCATGGCTGGCACCCCCACCGGAACTGTCGTCGCCCCCGGCCGGCGGTTGGGACGAACGGCGACCGGCGAGCAGCGGTGTCCCGGCCCGGGTCGGGGGTAGCGCGGAGGGCACCGCCGGGCTGACCGCCGCCGGCGCGGAACCCGTGGTGCCCGCTCACCGGACCGGCGGCGGAGGGGACGGGGAGCCGCCGGGGCCACCGTCGAGGGCCCAGGAGAGGACGACACCCTGATGATCGAGTTCGACCGGGTCACGGTCCACTACCCCGAGGCTGCCGAGCCCGCGTTGCGCGAGGTGGACCTCACCGTAGGGGAGGGGGAGCTGTGCCTGGTGGTGGGTCGCACCGGGGCTGGGAAGTCCACCCTGCTCGGTGCGATCAACGGGTTGGTGCCGCACTTCACCGGCGGGCACCTGCACGGTGAGGTGCGGGTGGGTGGCGTGTCCACGGCGAGCCGACCGCCCCGGGAGTTCGCGCACCTCGTGGGGCGGGTGGGGCAGGACCCCCTGGCGGGTTTCGTCACCGACACCGTCGAGGACGAACTCGCCTACACGATGGAGCAGCTGGGGGTCCGACCCGAGGTGATGCGGAAACGGGTCGAGGAGACGCTGGACCTGTTGGGGATCGCCGAGTTGCGACGCCGCCCCCTGCGCACGCTCTCCGGCGGCCAACAGCAGCGGGTGGCGATCGGAGCCGTCCTCACCGCACACCCCGCCGTGCTGGTGCTCGACGAGCCCACGTCGGCGCTCGACCCCACCGCCGCCGAGGACGTGTTGGCGGCGATCACCCGCCTGGTGCACGACCTCGGGGTGACCGTGGTCGCGGCGGAGCACCGGATGGAACGGGTCGTGCAGTACGCGGACCGGCTCGTCCACCTGCCCGGGGACGGCTCGGTGCTCGTCGGATCCCCCTCGGAGGTCCTGGACGTCTCCTCGGTCGCCCCGCCCGTCGTGGAACTGGGCAGGCTCGCCGGGTGGCGGCCGCTGCCGCTGTCGGTGCGGGACGCCCGCCGCCGGGCGGCGGGGTTGCGGGAGCGGCTCCGGGACCAGCCGCGCCCGGTCAGGGGTCGGGCACCGGTTGGCGCCGACGACCAGCCGAGGCTGGTCGCGCGACGGGTGGTCGTCCGTTACGCCAGGCTTCCCGCCGTCCGGGAGGTGTCGGTCGAGCTGGCCCCGGGGGCGGTGGTGGCGCTGATGGGTCGCAACGGCTCCGGGAAGTCCTCGCTGCTGTGGGCGCTCCAGGGTTCCGGACCCCGGCAGGGGGGCACCGTCTCCGTCGACGGCACGGACCCAAAGGAGGTCGGCGCGGCCGAGGCGCGGGCACTGGTGGGCCTGGTGCCGCAGACGCCGGGAGACCTGTTGTACCTGGAGACGGTGGCCGAGGAGTGCGAGCAGGCAGACCGGGAGTCCGAGGCACCCGAGGGCACCTGTCGACGGCTGCTCGACCGGTTGACCCCGGGCATCCCCCCCGACCTGCACCCGAGGGACCTGTCGGAGGGGCAGCGGTTGTCCCTGGTGTTGGCGGTGCAGCTGACCGCCGCACCCGCCGTCGTGCTGCTGGACGAACCCACCCGGGGACTCGACTACCACGCCAAGGCGAACTTCGGCGCCCTGGTGCGGGAGTTGGCCTCGGAGGGCAGGGCGGTGCTGCTGGCCACCCACGACGTCGAGTTCGTCGCCGGGGTGTCCGACCGGGTCGTGGTGCTCGCCGAGGGCGAGGTCGTGGCCGACGGTCCGACCGCCGAGGTGGTGGTCGCCTCCCCGGCGTTCGCGCCGCAGGTGGCGAAGGTGCTCAGCCCGCAACCCTGGCTGACCGTCTCCGAGGTGCGGGACGCGCTCGCGGGGGCGGAGGCGCGGGTATGACGGGGGACGGCCACCGCCCCGAGGTGCCGACCGGCGCCGGACACGGTGCCGAGGGCGCGACCAGTCGTTCTGGTGCGGGAGAGGTGGGGGCCGGGGCCCCCGGGCGACCCAGCTCCGGGAGCGCCGCCGCGGGTCGGTCGGAGTCGCCGCGCCCACCGGCTCCGGAGGCGGCGGCCTCCGGAGCGGGAGACGAACACGAGACCCGTCCCCCAGCGGCGGACCCGCGACCGGCGGACCGGGGGGACGACGGTGGTCGAACGCCGCGCGGGCGGTCCACCGGCTCGGTCGGCCCCACCGGGGAACCGGACGTGGCCGACCCGCGACCCCCGAACGGCCCGCCCCGGGTGGTGCGGATCGCGCCCCGCACCGCCGTTGTCCTCGCGCTGGCGTCCCTGGCGGGCTTCGCGATGTTCTTCTGGCCGCTGTTCGCCGCACCGGAACCGGAGGCGATGGCGCACAGCGCCGACGCCCCCCTGATCTTCGTCGTGGTGCTGCCGGTGCTCATCGGCATCGTGCTGGCCGAACTGTCGAGCGGGGGCATCGACTCGAAGGCGCTGGCGATGCTCGGCGTGCTGTCGGCGATCAACGCCGCCCTGCGACCGCTGGGCGCGGGAACCGCGGGCATCGAGACGGTGTTCTTCATGCTGGTGCTGGCGGGCCGCGTCTTCGGACCGGGTTTCGGGTTCGTCCTCGGGTCGACCTCGCTGTTCGCCTCGGCCCTGCTGACGGCGGGGGTCGGTCCGTGGCTCCCCTTCCAGATGCTCGCCTCCTCCTGGGTCGGTCTGGGAGCCGGGCTGCTGCCCCGCCGGGTCCGGGGCAGGTGGGAGATCGTGATGCTCGCCGGGTACGGCGCGTTCTCCGCCTACTTCTTCGGGTTCGTCATGAACATGTGGTTCTGGCCGTTCACCGCCGGGATCGACACCCAGTTGTCCTTCGTCCCGGGGGACCCGGTGGTGGAGAACCTGCACCGCTTCGTGATCTTCACCCTCTACACCTCCACCTTCGGGTGGGACACCGGACGGGCGCTGACCAACGTGCTCGCGATCACGCTGGTCGGCGCCGCCGTGCTGGCGGTGTTGCGCCGCGCCGCCCGGCGGGCGGCCTTCCACGCCCCGGTCAGCTTCGACCGGGGCTGACCCGTCCCGCTCCGGGGGAACGGGACGGCGGGCAGGAGTACTCCGGGGATCGGCCCGGCGACCTCGTTCCGGCCGGATGCGACGGCGTCGCGGGTGCTCAGTTCGAGGGCGTATTCGGTGGACCGGGGTGCCGGAACAGCCCAGGACCGGGGCCGGCGGATCGCGGTTCGGGCCGCGGCCGCGCGGCGAACGACCTGGCGGCCGACGGGACCAGTGCCGCGTTCACGGCGAGGAACTCGGCTAGCGGCACCAGGTGGACCCACCCCCGCGGCTCGGGTCGAGCAGCGCGGCGAGTTCAGCGGGGAGGGAGGACGCGGGTCGCGGTCCGCGCGAACCAGGCCGGCCAGACGCGCGAGGTGGGGACCACGACCCGACGCGGCGCGGGACAACCTCGACCGAAGGGCGGCGGACCGCCACGGCTGTCTAGGCCGGATCAGGGTCGAAGGGCTTGCGCAGCCGGCGCATTCCGGCCTCGCTGTGGTCAACGGGAGGGTGGTACTGCTCGGGGATGGTCCGGGTGTTCTCGGGTTCGGCGAACTGGACCGGACTTACCGTGCCCTGAGCGCGGGTCCACGCGCCGGCCTCCGGTGTCCGGTCGGAGCCCCGGTCGGAGAACTGACCGGGGGCCGGGCCGCCACGGCGCTGGGGGCGCGGGCGGTGCAGCGGTGTCGATGTGGTGATGGCGTTCCTTCCTTGTCCCGCGGCCGGTCCAGGACCGGTACGGGCGGTGTGTGGCGGCCGGGAGCGGGTTGCCCCGTGGCCGGAAGCACCGGTGGCTCCCCACCCGAGCGGGAGGGGAGCCACCGGACGAGCGCGCGAGGCGTCAGACCACGCGCACGACGTCGGCCTGGGGGCCCTTCGGGCCCTGGCTGGCCTCGAAGGACACGTGCTGGTCCTCTTCCAGGCTGCGGAATCCGTTGCCGTCGATCGCCGAGTAGTGCACGAACACGTCCGGCCCGCCCTCGTCCGGAGCGATGAAACCGAAGCCCTTTTCCGAATTGAACCATTTCACGGTTCCGTTGGTCATGATTGTCTCCTCCTGGGAGCTGGTGCGAGGCGGGTGCCCACCGGTCGTGGACACCCGGGCCGGGGATTTCAGACGACACCCACTCCAGCTGCGACCAAAGAGGAGAACTCGCCCGCATCGACATCCTGCGAGCATGTATGAACACGAACCCAGAAACAACGGCCACCACCGAGCCTACACGTCACCCGGCCACCGTCAACCCGAATGCCCGGCGTGATCATTCGTTCGGCGGGCCGGAAAGGGTTCTGGCGGGCGCGTGGGGTGGGCGCTCGACGCGGACGGACCAAGGCGCCGAAGAACGCGGGATGCCCCTGCGGGCCAGGCCCGCCGCCGGCACGCCTGGCCGACCGCCACGAACGTCGGGAGGAACCGCGGTGGCCATCCCCGAACGCGAGCCACCAACCCCGCCCCCTGCACGGCCCCCGGGAGCCCGCACACCAGGCCGGGGATCGGTCCTCCGCGCGCCAGCGACCCCGGAAGTGGTCCGCGACCACGGAGGTTCCGCCTCCGCCCTGGTGGGAGTCACCGGTGGCGCCGCACACCGGGAGCCGGCGTGCCATGACCACCGCCGTACGCGGTCCGGCGTGGCGCGGCGTCCGGGGCGAGCGCCCGATCCCGCCCGCGCGGCGCAGGGGGCGGGCGTGGCGGGCGAGCGCGGGCGAGCGGGAGCCACCTCACCTGGATCGACGAGACCCGTGGTCGTCGGGGTGGGCACTCATCGGTGGGCGAGCCGGCACTCCTGCTCGTCGCGGGCGAACGTCGGATGGCACGGGAGCCGAGGGAACCAGGCGCGCGCAGGCGCACGACCGCCCGGCGTCGCCGCTTCCTCCCACTCCCTGCCAGCACGGCCCCGGTCCACCGGGCGGAGCAGGACCGGGGATGGCCAAGGCCCCGGCAGGACGGGACCTACGTCCCTGATCAACAGCGGGCCGTTCTGGTTTGCTCAGTCATGCCGGCCGGCGCGGAGGACACGGTCCCGGACACGCGGCGGGGAGG
>NZ_AGVX02000258.1 GCF_000239155.1 Actinoalloteichus spitiensis RMV-1378 | reverse complement strand
AGGCGTTCGGCCACCGCCGCCTCGAACAGCACCCCGGAGTCGAATGCCTCGGACGAGGTCAGTGAGGGGATCGGCACGACGGCGGTGGACTCCGAGGCGCAGAAGAACCGCTCCGGGGTTCCGGGGTCGTCCTCGACAATGCCGATGTGCAGCGTCTTCAACCCGAGGCTGCGGTCGTGCGGATCGCGGATCTTCACCAGCCGCAACAGGTGGTCCTTGAGGACCTGGTGGCGCGGCGGGCCGAACAGCACCCGGTAGTGCACCAGTTCGGGCCGCTGCACCAGCACGGCCTCGATCGCGTCGAGGTAGGCCGCGTCGCGTGAGCGGGACCCCACGACCGCCAGGTACTGGCCGGCGTCGCGGACCACTTCGGTCATGGCCCCGCGCAGGTCGTGGTGGCCGACCAGCAGGCGTGGTGTCTCGGATCCGGCCGTGAGCTGTTGGTCCTGGTGGGCGAACAGCACTTTCGGGGGCGGGGCGTAATAGTCGGCGAGCATCTTGCGGTAGCGGATGCTGGTGATGTGCTTGCCCAGCCCCCGGCCGGACAACCTGCTCGTCGTCACTCCGGACCAGCCTTCTTTCGACCGCTTGTCGAGGTGGGTGCCCGGGGGCTCACCTCCGCTTGCGCGGAGCGGACAAGACGTACCGAACGTCCTGATCATCGGCGCCGGCTCACCCCCGCTTGCGCGGAGCGGACCCGAACACTGCCATGTCCTGCCAGCGTCCGTCCGGCTCACCCCCGCTTGCGCAGAGCGGACCGCGGGCGGTGGCCTGGCTGGTCGAGACGGGTCGGCTCACCCCCGCTTGCGCGGAGCGGACACCGATAGTGGCATGCCTCGGGATCGGCGCGGTGGCTCACCCCCGCTTGCGCGGAGCGGACGCCGAACACCATGCGTTCAGCCGTCGCCGCGTCGGCTCACCCCCGCTTGCGCGGAGCGGACGCGAGGCCGGTTGCGGTGACGATGAGGGCCAGCGGCTCACCCCCGCTTGCGCGGAGCGGACCCTTTCCGACCTGCACCGATATTAGCGCGTGACCATTTCGTAATGTCTCGTTGGTGTGGATTCGCGAAGTCGGCTGTGCGGGTCGATCACGGTGCCGTCCATCCGTCCCGTTCCCTGGTCCCTGGTCCTGGGTGCCTCCCGGGGGCTGTCAGAGTCACTCGAGGTAGTCCGTGGATCCAGCCTCCAGGGCGCGGTGGGCACGAGCCAACCGTCGCGCGACATCAGGCCGAAGCATCCTCTTGGCCTCGGCGAGCTCGACGAAGGCGAACGCGCCGATCTCCGGATCCGAGATCCGAACCCCGCTCGCCTGTGAGGCTGACAGAGTTCCGCCATCGAAAACGAACACGAGCAGGTCGTCCCACGGCCCGTGGGGGCCCACCCAGTCCAGGGTCAGGACCCGCCCCGCGACCACGGCGAGCCCGAGTTCCTCGACCAGCTCACGCTCCCCCGCCGCCCGAGGGGGTTCGTTGCCCTCCGCCACCCCCCGGGTAAGTCCCAGAACTCCTTGTAGGTCGGGTCGACCAGCAGGACATGTCCGTCTTCGTCGCGGATCAGCAGGTCAACGGCGACGCGCTTGCGGGCCTGCCTCGCGTTTCCCTCGGCCAGGTAGGCGAAGCGCTCCTCGTCGTCGCTCATAGTGGCCACGCCGGCTCCATGCTGTCGCTCCTGTCAGCTCCGTCGGACAGGCTGGCCAACGAGACCAGGAACTCGGTCACCCCCGGTGCGGGGGCTCGGTGAGCGAACATCCCGCCGAGAGCCCGAAGCTGGCGTGCCACTCTCACCGAGCTCACGGAGCGGGACTGCCCACAGGCCTCCTGTGCGAGCACCGCGGCCTCGTCGACTCGTCGTGCACGGATCAGGACGTTGGCCAGGGTGAGTTGGGCGAAGGTCTTGCTGCGAACGCGATCCTCGGATCGCAGCCGGATGGCTTCCCGGGCTTGACGCTCCGCTTCCGTGAACTCCGCCAGGTGCAGGAAGCACAGGGCGGCCTCGCTGGCCAGGGCGGCTGAGTCGAACGTGGCGACCCACCGGAGGTTGGGCTGTGCTCGTGTCAGGTCGAGGAGGTGGTCGGCGTGGTCAAGCGCCGCGCAGCATCCGGTGCGGTCACCGAGGAGGGAGAGCGCTCGAGCACGCATGGCGTGCAGTCGGGCTGCCAGACGACCGGTGCCGTCGGTTGCTTCGGCGTACCGGAGGCCCTCGGCGGCGATGCGCACCGCGTCGTTCGGCTTCCACGACTCGATCGCCAAGTGTGCCATGGAGGCGCATGAGTGGGCGATGACGGCGTGGTCGTCGGCAGCGACCGCCAATCGAAATGCTCGGTCGAAGAAGCGTTTCGCGTTCCCGTCCTGTCCGGTGTCGTGCGCCATCCACCCGGCCATGTCGGTGACTGACGCGGCGGCAGCGAACAACTGGTTGGCGGGAACTCCCCGGGAAGGGGAAACCAGCCGCGGGCCGATCTCGGTTCTCAGGTACTCGGAGATCGACGCGTACAAGCCCCCGCCCCCGGTCTGACGATCTCGCGCCTGAAAATCTTGGGCCGTGCAGAGGATGCTCTCAACGACCTCCGGGCCATCGAGCGTGCTCAGTCGGCTTGGGGTCGGGCTTTCCTCGCCTCGTCTGTCCAACAGTTCGGTGAGGCTGCCGGGGTCGAGTCGAAGGACCTTTTCCAAGGCCGGGCGCATCCATGGTCGTGGGGTTTGGACACCGCGTTCCCAGCGCGCGACAGTGGATCGGTCGATCCCGATCTCCTGCGCGAGTCGCTCCTGGGTGAACCCGGGAGATTCACGCCCGTGTGCTAGGCGAGATCGCCTCGAGTTCATCTGTCCTCCGCGTGTGCCTGGTGTCTGCCGATAGTCCCGTGACGTCCGGTCTCGGTCAAGTGTGACCGGCCAGTGCCGGCTTTCACTTGTTCGAGTTGATGGCGCGGGATTCCAGGTTCCCGCAGGCCGCGCGTGGGGCGCCCGATGGACGCCCCACGTTCGCCATAACCAGGCCCTGAACCACCATTGATCTGGACGTTCAGCTGCGCTGGGGTGCTGAGCGTGTTTTCGGTGGATGGTTGACGAGCCGCGGTGAGGAGCGAACACACGGGAACGTTCGTGCGTTCGGCGATTGGGGCAACCATCCACTCTGTCGGCTCGCGGAGGAATCCTTCCTGCTGCTGGCCAACTTCCCGCTGTGCATGCCGGATGACTACTTTCCCCCTGCGGGCGGTCCGACCACTGGCAGGGGGATCGCCGGAAGTGCCGGTCGCATGGACGGGACAATTGCCCCTTGATCCGGTGTGGGGACGATTTCCTGGTCCTGGTGTCCGGCGACCGCGCGCACGCCGCTAAGGCGCAGTGACAATAGTGTCCCTGAGTAGTCGGGCCGCGCTGCCAGTCGTAGGCTGGCCAGCGTGACGGAACGGTCCACGATGACGGTGGTAGTGGGACGGCGTGCGGCACGGGCGATTGTGATCGACGATTTCGGATGGCTGGTGTTGATCAAGCGAACGAAGCCGGGGCAGGAGCCGTACTGGACCGCGCCCGGCGGCGGTGTCGAGGACATCGACGTATCGGTGGAGGCGGCGCTGTACCGGGAGCTGGAGGAAGAACTGGGAGCTAGGGCTACGGATGCCTCGCAGGTTTTTCTGTTCAGCTCGCCGTCGGATGCTGGGGTCGCCGTGCAGCATTTCTTCGTGGCGCGGCTGGTCGCCCTGGACGAGTCGGTCCGGAGCGGCCCGGAGGTCAGCGACCCGTCGCGCGGCGGGTATGACCTGGACCGGGTTGACCTTCGGGGAGCTGACCTCGCGTCGATCGACTTGAAGCCGACGGCGTTGAAGGAGTTCATCCCGGCCAACCGGGAGGCCCTGCTGGTCGAGGCGGGCGTAGCCGGCTGAACCTCGAATCGGCGAAAGGCCGTCGCCGCCGGTAGCTCGTGAACGCACCTCGCGTGGCCGCTGCGTTCACACGGCTCAGTCCGCGCTGTAACCCGCATCGAAGCGATGGTGAGTCGGCTGCCTCTGCGTTGAGCTTGATCTCCCCCAGTGGGCGTCTCGTCTTACTCACCTGGTGCCAGGCGAGCTAGGAGGGTAGCTGAGCGCGGAGGTGTTCGGTGTGTTCGGCGAGTGTGGCGTGAAGGTGCTGAAGGGTGTCGATCTTGGTCTGCAGGATCTTCAGGCGTTGCTCGTAGACCTCGAGCGCCGGCGCGCAGGGGGCCGCGTCGAGGCTGGGCGAGCGAACACAGGAGCCGAACTGCTTGATGTCCTCGATGGAGAGCCCGGCGCTGAGCAGGCGGCGGATGTTGTTGACCACAGTCACGACGTCGGGGGAGTAGCGGCGGTAACCGTTGTGTTCACGGTCGGAGACGATCAGCCCGCGTTGCTCGTAGTAGCGCAGAGAGCGGGTGCTGGTGGCCGTGCGGCGTGCGAGCTCGCCGATACGTAGCCAGCCGCGCTGGTCGACAGCTGAGACCATGCACTCCATTCTGCTCGGTCACGGACAACCTCGTCGCCGCGATCACGATGGTCCGCGGACTCGCATGGCGGCCGCGCTTGGGATCGGGTCGAGGACGACGACCGGGATCCGCCGGCCGGCGGTCTTCTCGAAGTCGGCGAATGCGGGGACGAGACGAGCCTGCTCGCCCCAGATGTCCTCGCGTTCCTCCCCCTGGACCACACGGGCGATGGCGCGGGTGACATCGGAGCCGACCTCGACGACTACCTCGGGGTTCCGCACGATGTTGTGGTACCAGGCTGGTGGTCGCGGGCTCCCGCCGAAGGTGGCGAAGACAGCGAACGCGTCGCGCACCGCCTGGTACATCAGCGGGTTCGTGCGTCGACGGCCGGTCACCGCACCGATGTGGTTGACGAGGATGATCGGGACGCTCCGCGTCGGGGCGAAGCTCGGCAGCGGAGGGGGGATCGGACGTCCCTCAGCCAGGTCCTTCTCGGTGCTCCACCGCACGAAACCGGCGTTCGACCGGAACTTTGACACGATTCGGCGGTTCCAGTCCTGGAAGTCGTCGGGCATGACGGCACGTTAGAACCCTGACATCAGCGACAAGGTCAAGCGCCCCGTCGCACTGACCTTGCGCCGAGGCTCACCTGACTGCCGGCGGCAAGGCGAAGCCGCCGGTTCAACGGGTTCTGGGGCCAGGTCCAACGCGATGTGCGGTGACGACCTGCCGTTTCGCCACCGGCGCTTCGTCGTCGAGTGCCCGTGGGCAACCCCACGAGGACGGTCCGGGCGCACGGGTCCGACTCCTCGCCCTCGCCCGTCCGCGAGGCCGCGGTGGCCGGCGAGGCGCCCCGCCGGGTCCGTCACGGTCGTGGGAGGACGGACGACTGACTCGCCGACCGCCTGATCGCATCCGGCACCCGCCCCACCACGTCCGGGCGGCGATCCGGCAGGTGCCCCGCCACCTGTTGCCGCCCGCCGTCGGGCTGGTCGAGGCGTACGTCGACGAGCCCGTCCCCACCAAGCACGACGAGGGCACCCACCCCGGAGTGCGGACACCAGTGGGGTGCGGCGACGTCGCCGCACCCCCGCCCCGGGGCGGGGCCGCACGACCCCGCCTACAGCCAGTCGTGTTCGCGGGCGTAGCGGGCAGCGTCGTGCCGGGTGCTCGTGTGCGTCTTCTGGATGGCGCTGGAGAGGTAGTTGCGGACCGTTCCCGGTGCCAGGTGCAGGATCTTCGCCATGTCCTTGACCGAGTAGCCGTCCCCCGCGACCCGCAGCACGTCCCGCTCCCGCTCGGTCAGGGGGCAGTCGTCGATGAGGGCCTGCGCGGAGATGTTGGCGTCGACGTACCGTCCGCCGGCGGCGACCTCCGCGACGGCGGAGGCGATGAGCGCCGCCTCGGAGTCCTTCCCGAGGAACCCGCGCACCCCCAGCCGCAGGGCGCTGCGAAGGGTTCCCGGCCGCGCGTACCGGGTCAGCATGAGCACGGCCTGCCCCGGAGCCTGGGCGAGGATGCGTTCCGCCACGTGCAGGCCGTCCAGCTCGGGCATCTCCAGGTCGAGGATCGCGACGTCGGGCCGCAGCCGCTCGAACGCGGCGACGGCCTCGGTCCCCGTTCCCGCCTCGGCGACGACGTCGATGTCGCCCTCCAACGGCAACAGGGTGGCCAGGGCGGAACGGATCAACCGTTCGTCGTCGGCCAGGAGCACGGTGATCGTCATCGTGCCTCCGTCGGGAAGGTGACGGTCAGGGTGTGGACGTCGCCGTCGCGGTCGGTGGTGAGGGCGCCGCCGGCCGCGCGTACCCGGTCGGCGAGGCTCGCCAGGCCCCGCAGGGGAGCGGCGTCCTTGATACCGGCACCGTCGTTGCGCACGCTGAGGGTGTCGGCGCTCGAGGTGATCGTCACCTCGCCAGGCCTGGCGTGCCGCAGGACGTTCGTCGTCGCCTCGCGCAGGGCGAGGGCGAAGTGCGCTTCGTGCGGGCCGGGATCGTCGTCGGTCCGGTCCACCCGCGTCGTGATGCCCGCCGCGCGGAAGAGTTCGACGGCGTTGGACAGCTCGGTGGAGAACACGAGCGCGTGGGTGGAGTTGGCGAGTTGCCGTGCCTGCCCGATGGTGTCCGCCACGAGGCGTTGGATCACCTCAAGCTCCTGACGGGTGCGTTCCGGGTCGGTGTGCTGGAGTTTGGCCGCCACGGCGGCCTTCAGTTTGATGACGTGCAAGGTGTGGCCCTGGATGTCGTGCAGGTCCGCGGCGAAGCGGTTGCGCTCCCGCAGGATCGACAGCTCGCGTTCGTTGTCCTTCTCCCGTTCCAACAGGTCGAACAGCTGGTTCTGGCTGTGCGACTCGACGAGGGCCACGATCCACACCGACCCGGTGATCGACATCAGGACCACCAGCTGGTACACGTCGTCGGAGTGCCCGCCCAGCAGGGCCGACGCTCCGGCCAGCACCGCGATCCCAAGGCAGGTGAGCAGGGTGAGGACGAGCCGGCCGCGGGGGCGGTGGGCGATCCACACCCCGGCGCTGATCGCGAGGCCGGCGGGACCGGTCAGGGTGGAGTAGGTCAGCGAGGTGACCACGAGGGTGGCGACTCCGAGGAGTCCCGAACCGGCCAGGAGCAGGGGGTTCGGGGGGCGGTTCCAGCTTCGGAACAGCAGCGCCGTCGACAGGGCCAGGCTGGGGATCGCGACGAGCGCGGTCCACCACACGGTGGTCGTCACCAGGCCGACCCCCGCCATCACCACGATCGAGATGGCGAAGGACCGGATCTCCCGCTGCCGTATCGTCTGCCGCGCCGGCACCGGCACCTCGGGGGCGGGTGCCGCGTCCGTCTCGCCGTGCGGCGACCGGTCCCTCCTCGTCACTCCGGTGATCCTTCCCCGGCCGGTCCGCGCCGTTCCTCGCTCCACTGTTCCGCCGGGACGGCGACGGCTCGTCTCCCACGCGCGACCACGCCGCCAGGCGCCAAGGCGGGGGCGCGCCACCCCCGCTGTTCAACCCGGCCTCGCGCCGAGGCCGGGCCGAGCCTAGGGAGCCGCGGCGGCACTGGGCGCCCCGCGCGCCCCGGAGCCCACGGGCCGACATCCTCACGGGAGCCCGTCGCGGTCGGTTGCGGTGAGGCCGGAGCGCACGACCCCGGCCAGGGCTCCGGCGTTCGACGGTCTGCTCATGCAGGCCGCCATGAGCGCCTCGACATCCTCGAGGGAGAGGTCGGAGCGCACGGTGCCCGAGGTCTGCGCCTCGGCCAGGGTCACCTCGAGTTCGTCGCACAGCGCCTGCAGGCTGGCGCCGAGCGGCTGGTCCTCGGCCTTGTTCACCGTCGCCATGCGCTCCGCCAGGCTCTGGTTGGTCGCCGCTGCGCTGATGATCGCGTCGAACAGGGGGAAGAATGCCTGCCCGGGCTTCTCGCGCCGACGGCGTTCGACCGAGAGGGCGACGAGTGCGTGCAGGCTCTGGCTCAGGGTCGCCTCGACCAGGTCGTTCTTGGTCGGGAAGTGCCGCCCGACGGTGCCGGTCCCCACTCCCGCGCTCCTGGCGATCTCCTGCACGGAGACGCCGAGGCCGCGCCGCGCGAACAGTTCGGCGGCCGCGTCCAGGATCAACTTGCGGTTCCGCTGCGCGTCAGCTCTCAACGCGGACATCGACGAATACCCTTCCGTAAACGGGATGGGCATCCCGTATAGTCGGACACAAGCGGGACGCGCATCCCGGTTATGGGGGGTCCCGTGACAGTCCGAGTATCGCACCGCCGCTACCGGGTACGACCTCTCCTTCCCGACGAGTTCCGCAGCACCCCGACCGCCCACCGTTCGGCGGTCGCACGACAAGAGATCGAGGTTCCGCGCATGACCCATCACACGACCGGCTCGCGTGCTCGTCCGACCCCGGTGTTCGCCACCACCCCTCGAGGGTTGTTCGTCGACGGGAGGGAGGAACCCGCCGAGGACGGCGCCACCATGGCGACCGTCGACCCGACCACCGAGCAGGAGCTGACCACGATCGCCATCGCCGGCAGCGGCGATGTGGACCGCGCCGTCCGTGCCGCACGACGCGCATTCGAGGACCCGGCCTGGTCGGCGATGCGGCCCGAGGACCGTTCGCGAGCCCTCGGGCAGCTCGCCGACCTCGTGGAGGAACACGCCGAGGAGCTGCTGGCCCTCGACTCCGCGGAGATGGGGGTCCCGCTCACGCCGGGCCGCATGATGGTCGAGCACTCCATCGAGGTGTTCCGGCACTACGCCGGCTGGCCCACCCGGATCTACGGGACCACGGCCCCCTCGGCCCCGAACCGCCTGGGCTACACGCGGCGTTCCCCGCTGGGCGTGGTCGCCGCCATTTCCGCGTGGAACGGTCCGCTCCTGCAGATGGCGTACAAGGTCGGCCCCGCCCTGGCCACGGGCAACACCGTCGTGGTCAAACCATCCGAGCAGACCTCGCTGAGCGCGCTGAGGTTCGCAGCACTGGCAGCCGAGCACGGCTGCCTGCCCGACGGGGTCCTCAACGTGGTCACTGGACCGGGGGCCACCACCGGGGAATCCCTCATCACCCACCCCGATGTCGCCAAGATCAGCTACACCGGGTCCACGGAGGTCGGCAAGCACATCCTGCGGTCCTCCGCCGGCCACCTCAAGCGGGTCACCCTGGAGCTGGGCGGCAAGTCGCCCTTCCTCGTCTTCGAGGACGCCGACCTGCCGGCGGCGGCCCGGGCCGCCGCCATCGGCTTCT
>NZ_AGVX02000259.1 GCF_000239155.1 Actinoalloteichus spitiensis RMV-1378 | reverse complement strand
GTGGCCGTCCGGGGGGCGGCTCCCCCTCCCGGCCGAGCACCGCCACTCCCAGCGCCGCGACGAGGAACCACGGGCAGACCACCGCCACCGTTCCCGACCAGCCCCAGGCACCGTAGGCCAGGCCGCCGAGGGTCCCCCCGACACTGCTGCCCAGGTAGTACGACAACCAGTAGACGGCGGCGGCCTGTCCGCGCGCCCACGGCGCGGCCCGGCGCCCCAACCACCCGTTCGCCGTCGCGTGGGAGGCGAAGAACCCGGCGGTCAGCACCACCAGGCCCACCACGACCACCAGCAGGTGCCCGGAGAGGGTGAGCAGGGTGCCGACCATGGTGACCCCGAGCGTGCCCCCCAGCACCCTCCTCGGTCCGAACCTGTCGGCCAGCCGCCCGGCGACGGGGGAACTCACGCTGCCGGCGGCGTAGGCGAGGAACACCAGCGAGGCGACCGCCGGCGCGACCAGGAACGGGGGTGCCGACAGCCGGAAGACGACGACGTTGTAGAGCGCGACGAAGCCCCCCATCCCGAGGGCGGCCACCAGGTAGGGCCCGTACAGCTCCCGCCTGGCCAGCGCCGCGCCGACGCCAGCCACCAGCACCCGCCCCCCGGTCCTGGCGGCTGGTGCCGGGCCGTCGCGGCGGGGGAGCAGCAGGACGAAGACCACCCCGCACGCCGTGGCCAGCAGGGTCACCACCGCGACACCGGTCCGCCAGTCGCTGAGCCCCGCCAGGACGCCGGCCACCAGCCTCCCCGCCATCCCCCCGAGGGTGTTGCCGGCGATGTAGAGGCCGATCATCGCCCCGAGGCCCCGGCCCCGGCCCCGCTCGGCGAGGTAGGCGGTGGCGGCGGCCGGGAGACCGGCGATCGCCACCCCCTGGGCGGCCCTGGCCGCCACCAGGAGCTCGAAGGTGGGAGCCAGCGGCACGAGGAACCCGATCCCCACGGCGGCGACCACCGCCCCGACCATCACCGGGCGGCGACCGAGCCGTTCCGACACCACGGCCAGCGGGAGGACGGCGAGGGCGAGACCGCCGGTCGCCGCGGACACCGCCAACGACGCCCCGCCCGGCCCCAGGCCGTACTCCTCGGACAGCTGCGGCAGGACCGGTTGCGGGCTGTAGAGCAGGGCGAACACCGCGAGCCCCGCCGCCAGCATCGCGACCGCGACCCGTCGCCGCTCCTGCTCGTCGGACCGCGCGGCCGGAGACGGCGCTCCGGGCGACGGGTCCCGCGTCCTTCCCACCCCGGAGACGCTAGGAAGCGCACACCCATTCGTCCAATGACTGGAACGGCATACATTCATCCTGTGGTGGATGACAAGTCAGCGGGCCTGGCCAGTGGCCTGGCGCCCCGGCTGGCCCTGCTCCGGGCGTTGGCGGAGGAACAACACATCACCCGGGTGGCCGAGCGGTTGCGGGTGCCCCAGCCCACCGTGAGCCGCTGGCTCGCCCGCCTCGGGGAGGAGCTGGGCACCCCGGTCGTCGTCCGGGCTGGGCGGGGGATCCGGCTCAGCAGGGCGGGGCTGGCCTTGGCCGAGTCGGCCGGGCACGCCCTGGCGGCGCTGGAGGCCGGCTGCCGGCGCGCGCTGGCCGACACCGACGGGGAGCAGGGGCTGGTCGCGCTGGCCTTCCTGCACACGCTCGGTGGACGCCCGGTCCCCGAGCTCTTGCGCGGGTACCGGGCTCGCCGCCCCTCGGTGCGCTTCAGCCTGGCCCAGGCGCCCCACGACACCATCCTCGACCGCCTTCGGGAGGGCGTCGTTGACCTCGGTCTGACCTCGCCGACGCCGACCGGGGACCCGGGCCTGACCTCGGCCGTGCTGTTCCACCAGCCGCTGGTCGTCGCCGTTCCCGAACGCCACCCGCTGGCGAAACGGCGCCGGGTCCGCATCGGTGAGCTGGCCGGGGAGGACTTCGTCGGTCTGGAGGTGGGCTTCGGTCTCCGCGCCATCACCGACGAGTTGTGCGCGGCCGCCGGCTTCCGCCCCCGGCTGGCCTTCGAGGGGCAGGAGACGGACACGGTGCTCGGGCTGGTGGCCGCCGAACTGGGCATCGCGTTGGTCCCGCAGGCGGACAGCGGGCCACCGGCCGGGGTGGTCGAGGTTCCGCTGAGCCCGGCCGCCCGGCGGACCGTCGGCCTGGTCTGGGCGACCGGACGGCCCCTCTCCCCCGCCGTCCGCGAGTTCCGGGACTTCGCACTGGGCCGAGGAACGCGGTGACGGGCGACCCGAGGGCGCCAGGCCGGTCACCCGTCAGGGGTCGCGAGCGCACCGGCCACCCGGTCAGCGCAGGAAGCCGCCGCCACCGCCGCCGTCCTCGCCGTTCTCCGCCTGCCGGCGGGCCTCGATGACCTCGTCGAGGGTGTAGCCCTCCTCGAACTGCTGGAAGATGTCCCGCATCTCGGTCATCTGGCTCTCCAACGCCCGGCGCACGTCCGGATCGTCGTACGCCCGGCCCTCCAGCACGTCCCGCCAGCTCAGCGTTCCGGCCTCCACCCTGGCCTGGAGCTCCCGCATCGCGGGATCGGCGTCGACGCGCTTCGCGGCCTCCTCCATCTGCCGGACGTCAGCCTCGGTGACCTGCGGCGGAGTCGGCGGCTGGAGCCGCTCCAACTCCCTGATCAGCTCGCGGCTCCTGGCCATCGCCTCCCCCAGCCGCGCCTCGGCCGCACGGACCTGCGGGGTCTTCCAGCTGTCCTGGTCGAATCCAGGAGACGTCATCACACCGTCCTTCGTCGTGGGTTCGGTGCCGGCCCGACCTCACGGGCCGGCGGTGCTCAGGAACCGCCGGGTTCGTCGCGTCCCCGGAACCGCTGCCACTCGTCGCGGCCGAACTCCCGGAAGTTCCGCCCGGCCTCGCTGAGGTTGCCACGTTCCTGTTCAGGCACCGCGTTCCAGGCGTGCTCGCCCGCCGAGCGCACCGCGCCACCAGGGTCGCTGATCGCCGTCTGCCCCGCGTTCCACACCGTGGAGGCTCCGTCCCGCGCCGCGTTCCAGGCCGAGCCGTCCCGCACCGCGTCGTAGGCGCCGCGCGCACCGTCCCATCCCTCGCGGGCCGCGTTGCCCACGTCCCGGGCGGCGTCGACGTGCTGGCCGATCCGCTCCTGGTACTGGTCCCGCGCCCAGCCCGTGACACCGTCCCTGGCGGCGCCATAGGCCGAGGAGGCGCCGTCGCGCACCGTCTGCCCCGGGTTCTCCCAGGCGTTCCTGAGGGCGTCGCGCCCCGACTCGTAGCCGTCCCGGACCGTGTCCCTGGCGTTCTGGTAGTCCTGCCGCAGGTCGGCACGCAGGTCGTCGGCCGCGTGCTGGAAGCCGCTCCGTCCGTTGCGTTCCTCGATCCGACGATCGCGGTACTCGTCGTAGTTGGAGCGGAAGTCGCGGGCGTCCCGACTCATGTCCCGCAGGTCCCTGGTCGCCGAGGAGGCGTTGTCCCGGATCGACGCGGCGTTGTCCCGGATGTTGCCGACCTCGTCGGAGATCTCCCGCACCTCGCCGCTGACCTCCGTCAGCAGGTCCACGGCGTCGGACACGCTCCGGACGTCCTTGATCTCGGCCAGCTTCGAGCCGATCGACTGCACGGACTCGAAGATCGCCTGCGCGCTCTCGATGATCGCCTGGATCGAGTCCACGATCGCGAGGATCTTCTGGTAGAGCTGGTAGGCGTCCCAGACCAGCTGGGCGGCCTTCACCCACCCGTAGGCCGGGATCCAGATCTTGGCGATCGCGTCGATCAGCTTTTGGACCAGCCAGTCGAGCAGGCGCAGGGCCTGCTTGGCGAGCGCCTTCGACCCCTCGGCGGTCTGGGTGAACGCCATCCCGATCAGCTTGGCGACACCCTGCTCGACGAGGAGCCCCCCGCCCCAGACGACCTTGATGAAGGTCTCGTGGGAGACCGCGGCCTCACCGTCCCATTCCTGCCGGACGGCCTCCACGTTCGAGTTCAACGCCTCGCGGAGCTGGCTGATGCCCTCGGCGACCTGGTTCCACGCCTCGCCGTTCGTGGCGATCTTGCCGAAGTCACCCGTGATCGGCATGATCACGCCCTCGACGATGCTCTGGCCGGTCACCTTCTGGAAGGCCCAGTCCACGCCGTAGACGCGCCAGCCGGCCTCCTGGACCATCGTCTCGATCGACTCGCCGGGATCGACGGGCTCCGGTGGCGACGCGAGTGCGGAGAGCGCGCTGGCATCCTGGTAGCTCATGGTGCGATTCCCCCAGTAGTACGAAAGCTGCTCGGACCGGCGGTCAGATGACCCGGTTGGCCTGTTCCATGATCTTGACCATCCGGTCCTGGACGGCCTGGTCGGCGGCGGCGTAGACCGCCGCGTTCCTCCGGATCCCGTCCGCGGTGCCGCCGAGCCTGTCCTGCCCGAAGTTCAGCGTCTCGCCGAACAGGGTGCTGACCAGGTCGACGCCCGGCTGCAGTATCGCGAGCAGGCCGGTGAAGCCGGACTTGTCGCAGCCGTACTGCAGGGCGTACTCGCGGAGCGCGTCGAAGGCTCCCTGGAGGTTCTCCAGGCTCTCCGCGTAGCCCTCCAGCGAGGCGACGTCGACCTGGAACTGCTCGCTCATTCCACTCCTCCTCGAAATCGGCGGTCAGGGCCGGCTCCGGCGCACCGCGCTCCGGTGCCTCCCCGGGGCGCGGGGGAACCCCGCGCCGCGCTCGTGGGCGGGCGGGAACGAACCGGCACCCGCGCCGCGCTCCACCGGTGCGGGTACCGCCCGGCGGAGGAGGTCGGCTCAGTCCGCCCCGCGCCGCCGGGACAGCGCCCCGGCCACCACGTGCGCGAGCACCGCCGCGAGGAGAGGCAGGAACACCAGGAACCCGACCTGCCACGTCCAGCCCCGGGACAGCACCTCACCGGCCCGCTCGACGTCCTCCGAGTACACCCGGATCCGGGCCCGCTCCTCGTCCGCGCAGTGCAGTTCGCCCGGCGCGGGCACCTGGGGCGTCCCCCGCCAGACGAGGTCGCCGTACTCCCTGGCGTAGGTGAGGCGCACCGTCTCCCAGCTGCCGTCGGCGCCCCGCACGGAACACCGGGTCACGGCCCCGGTCTCGGCGCGGTCCGCCGTGAGCAGCAGTTCGCCGCCGTCCCAGTCCAGGAACTCCATGTCGAAGCGCTGTTCCTCGCCGGTGTCCTGGTAGGCGGTGCTCTCGATGGCGCGGACGGCCCGGACCGTGTCCCGCCCGAACACCGTCGGGACGTAGACGAGGAACAGCTGGTACACGAGCACCCCGACGGAGACGGCGACCATCGCCAGCGTGAACCAGATCGCGTACTTCCCGCGCGGGGTTGTCGTCGTCACCTGACCGCTCTCACTCACACATCCCGGCCCCGCAGCCGGGGCCCCGGGCCACCACGGCGTCCAGAGTGGACCAGCGCCCGGGCGTCCCTTGTCACGTCCCCGGCGACTCTAGGCACCCCGGCCGGCCACCACGGGTGATACCGGAGGTAAGTGACCAGCGCCACAACCAGCCGGCGGAGACCTCCTCGCCGGCGGTCGGGCGTTCGGTGGAGCGGTCAGGTCGACGGTCAGCGGCGGGCCTGGCCCCGGACGAGGCTGACCAGCGTCCGCGCGGCGAACCCGCTCGCGCCGGTGGTCACCTCCGCGTAGTCGCGGTCGGCCCGGGCCGGACCAGCCACGTCGAGGTGCGCCCACCGCGTCGTGCCGGTGAACTCCCGGAGGAAGAGGGCCGCCGTGATGCCGCCCGGCCCCGGCGGGCACTGGCGCACGTCCCCGACCTCCCCCGCGACCTCGGAGGCGTACTCGTCGAGCAGCGGCATCCGCCACCACGCCTCGCCGACCGCCTCACCGGCGGACACCACGTCGCGCGCCAGTTCGTCGTCGTCGGTGAGGACCCCGCCGGTGCGCAGGCCGAGCGAGACCTTCATCGCGCCGGTCAGGGTGGCGACGTCCACCAGCACGTCGGCACCGAGGTCACCGACCGCGTAGGCGAGGGCGTCGGCCAGCACCAGGCGCCCCTCGGCGTCGGTGTTGGTGATCTCGGTGGTGGTCCCGCCGTAGTGGCGCACCACGTCCCCGGGCCGGTAGGAGGAACCGGACACGTGGTTCTCGGCGCAGGGCACCAACCCGGTGACCCGCACCGGCAGGCCGAGCCGGGCCACGGCGCGCACCGCCGCGATCACGGCGCCACCACCGGCCATGTCCGTCCGCATGAGGTGCATGCCCTCGGCAGGTTTCAGGGACAGCCCGCCGGTGTCGAAGGTGATGCCCTTCCCCACCAGCACGAGGTGCGGACCGGTGTCGCCCTCGGAGGGCCGCCAGGAGAGCTCGACCAGCCTGGGTGGACGGCGGGACCCACCGCCGACGGCGAGGACACCGCCGAAACCCCGGTCGCGCAACCAGGTCTCGTCCCGAACGGTCACCTCGAGACCGGGAACGTCCTCGGCGAGCAGCGCGGCCGAGTCGGCCAACCACCCGGGATCCTTGACGTTGGAGGGCGTGTTCGCGAGGTCCCTGGCCACCGAGGTGGCCTCGGCCAGGACACCCGCCTCGGCGAGGGCCTCCCCGGTGACCACCCGGTCCAGGGCCGCCGGCGGGCGGAGGAGGAAGGTCGGCGGGGTCAACCGGGTCTCGTCGGCGCTCACCCTGAACCGGTAGCCGCCGAGCAGCAGGCCGGTGGCCAGGGCGACGAGGGCGTCGCGGTCGGTCTCCTCCGGGAGGAGGGCGGTCACCTGGTCGGCGACCGGCTGTTCGGGTTCGGTCGCCCTGATGTCGCGGACCGCGCGGGCGAGGACGGCGCCGGCCCGCCGCCAGTCCGAGGCCGTTCCCTCGCCCACGCCCACGACCCACGTCGGTTCGGGCTCGGCGGGAACCAGCTGGACGGAGCCCGCCTTCCCGGTGAAACCGGCGGTGGTGAGCCAACGCTCGACGCCCTGGTACGTTCCGGGCAGGTCCGGCAGGCGCACCGCCTCCGCGTCGTCGACGCCGACGACGAACGCGGCGATCGCGCTCGGCCGGTCGCGGTCACCGCCGTCGAGGGCGACGGTCGGCAACGGAGTGGGGAACTGGCCCATGAGGTCCAGGGTGGACGGGGGAAGTGCGGACAACGGAAGATCTCCTCGTGACGCGGATGTCGTCTACTCCGGTGGTGGCGAGCTGGCGGGCTGGGGAACGCGGGTGACCCGGCGGGGGCCGACCACCCGGCCCCGGAGATGCCGAGGGCCCCGGCCGTGGAGCTGTACCGGGGCCCGACTCGCGTACTCGGGCGTCGCGGCGGGTGGGTGGACCCACCGAGCCTTCGCCGCGACGTCAGCCCGTAGCGGCCTTCAGCGCGTCGCCCAGGTCACTGGCCTCCTCCGCCGACATCTCGACGACGAGGCGCCCACCACCCTCGAGCGGAACGCGCATGACGATCCCGCGTCCCTCCTTCGTCACCTCGAGGGGACCGTCGCCGGTCCGGGGCTTCATGGCCGCCATAGCGTGCTCCCTCCATCAACAACTTCCACCTGACGTACCGCACCGTCCGCCGGTGACCGGGTCATTCTCCCCTATCGGCGGCGACCGGTGAAACCGAACCGGTCTCTTCGTGTCGCATGCGCTGGTCCACAGGTGCTGGTAGGGCGGGCCCGGAGGTGCCAGACTCGGGTGTCGTGCGGGCAGGCTCGGCGATCTTCGACCACTTCGGCGGACACCTCCGCCGAAGTGGTGGTGCCGCCACGATCGCGGCGCCGCCCAGGTTGGGGGAACCCCTCGGTTTCGCCGGTCCCGCGGTGCGAACGGCGGTCTCCCGCACGGTCCGGCAGCGGTGGTTGCGCCCGACGCGGCCGCCGTCCGGGCCGGGTCACTCGCTGACGCCGAAGGCGGAACGGCGGTGGGACGAGGCAGGCCGCCGGGAGGACCCACCGCACCCGGGACCGGAGGTGGCACGGGCACTGGCATCTCCTGGTGCTCCCCGGCGTGTCGGACCGCCACCGCCGGGAACGGATCGTCGCCTCGCTCAGGTGGCTCGGCCACGGCGAGGGGCAACCGCCGGTGCGGGCGGCGCCCCGCCCGTCGTCGGAACTCCCGGACCTCCTCGCACCAGCGACGACGCCACGGCCAGCGCGGTGCTCGCCGGCCACCCGGGGTCCGGCCCCGCGCTGGGCGACCGCGCCTGTGACCTGGTGGGCCTGTCCCGCGACGACGTGGCGTGCTGGCGACCGCTGACCCCGGCGGTGGAGGAGTCGCGGGAACCTCCCGCCTCCGCCGCCCTCCAGGGGCTGTCGCGCGACGGGCGCACGTTCCTCTTCCACGCCCCGGGCTTGCCGGCCGCCCTGCTCCCGGCGGGCTGGAGCGGTCACCGCACCGCCGAGTTCCCCGAGCGGTGGACCGCCCGCCTCTCCCCGGCGGCCGGCCGCTCCGTCGAGAGGTGCCCGGCCGCCCCACCGCCGGCCGCCCCCTCCCCGTGACGGCGTTCTCGCTCCCCCTCCCGTGACACCGAGACGACTTCCGTGACACCGAGACGAACAGGAAGGCACCGCATGTCCGCAGAGAGCCCGGAACCAGTGCTGCTGGTCGACGACGCCGCCGGAGTGCGCACCCTGCTGCTCAACCGGCCGGCGGCGTTCAACTCGCTCACCCTGGAGTTGAAGGAGTCGCTGCTCGGTTCGTTACGGGCGGCGTCCCAGGACAGCTCCATCCGCGCGGTCGTGATCAGCGGAGCGGGGGACGCGTTCTGCGCCGGCCAGGACCTCAAGGAGCACGTCGAGGCCCTCCAGCGCGGTGACGGCTCGTCCTCGACCACGGTGGAACGGCACTACAACCCGCTGATCGAGACGATCACCGGGATGCCGAAACCCGTGATCGCGGCGGTGAACGGGGCGGCGGCGGGAGCGGGCGCGTCCCTGGCCTGCGCAGCGGACCTCCGCATCGCCGACCGGTCGGCCAGGTTCCTGATGGCCTTCGCGAACGTGGGGCTCTCCGCCGACTCGGGGGCGTCCTGGACCTTGCCAAGACTCATCGGTTACGGGCGGGCGATGGAGATGATGCTGCTGGCCCAGCCCGTCGGGGCCGAGGAGGCACTGGCCGTGGGGCTGGTCAACCGCCTGGTCCCGGACGGGACGGCCCTGCGGGCCGCCCAGGAACTGGCGGCCCGGATGGCCACCGGCCCGACCGCGTCCTTCGCGGCGCTCAAGGAGGCACTGCGGCTGGGGGCCGCCAGCCCCCTCCCCGACGCGCTGGCGAGCGAGGCCCGGCTCCAGCACGAGGCGGGGAGTAGCGCCGACCACCGGGAGGCGGTGGAGGCGTTCGTGGCCAAACGCCCGCCCCGGTTCGCCGGGAACTGACGGTCGACACCGGACGGCGGCCGGGCTCGGACCACGCGGAGCGGTGCTCACCGCGGCGTCCCGGCCCTGGTGCCGCTCAACCCGCCTCTCGCCGGCACAACTCGGCCAGCCGCTGGCCCGAACGACGCAGTCCCCAGGCGAACCCGGGTCGCACCGCCGGCCATCCCCACCGGCCCAGCGGACCGAAGGGCAGGACCAGCCGTTCGCTCCAGAGGAACGTCGACGCCGCCGGTCCCCGCGCGACGACCTCGAAGATGCCCTCGCCGCGCACGAGCCGACCGGTGTGCCGGACCACGCAGCGGTGCGGCGGGGACCACTCGGTGATCTCCATCGGGTCCAGCGCGCCCAGGCCGCCGACCCCGGTGAAGGCGACCATGCGGGAGCCAGTACCACGCCCGTCACCCGAGACCAGGTGCACCTCGGTGCCGAGCATCCACTCCCGCTGCCGGGGCCAGTCGGTGACCACCGACCACACCACCTCGGCGGAGGCCTCGATGTCCACGCTCTCCTTCACCGTGGCCGTGTTCATCGGATGTCGCCTCCCTGTTCCGCTCCCGGTTCCCGCCCCGGACCACCTCGGCCCTCACACTGGCCCTCGGCGGGTTCCGGTTCCCGCCGCGGGTCCTCGCACCGCGCGAGTCTCGCCTCCAGCCCGGCGACCCGAGCGCGCAGGCGGTCCAGCTCGTCCGCCACCTCCGCCAGCGCCCAGTCCACCTCGGTCATCCGGTACCCGCGGACCGCCTGTTGGAACCGCAGCGCGCGGATGTCGGCCCCGGTCGGCGCCCGCTCCGGCAGCGTGGTCGGCGTGACGCCGGGCGGCAGCGGGGCGAGTTCCTCGCCTCGGCCGAAGACCAGCGAAGCCAGCAGGAAGACCACGGCGGCCACCATCGCCACGATCAGGAAGTAGACAAACAGAGTGGTCACGGCACCACATCGTGGCACGAGCCGGGTGGGTCCCGCCGGATGGCGGCGCGACCGGTGGTCAGCGGCCGGCGGACGGGCTCGGGGTCAGGCGCGCGCGGCCTTCGACTCGGAGCTGAGGACGCCCTCGATGGCGGCGGTGAACTCCCGCCAGGCGGCCCGTTCCGCGGTCAGCGCGCGTTCCCCGGTCGAGGTCAGCCGGTAGGTGCGGCGTTTGCGCCCCGCCACCGTGCTCCAGGCGCTGCGTACGCACCCGGCCCGTTCCAGCCGGCGGAGCGCCGGGTACACGGTGCCGGTGGGCAGGTCGAGAGCACCTCCACTGCGCAGCTGCAACGCCTCGATGATCGCGTACCCGTGGAGCTGCCGGCCGTCGAGGGTCGCAAGCAGCAAAGCGTCCAGATGTCCACGGAGTGCGTCCGACTTCACAATGAGAAGTCTAATGCGTAGCGCTGCGTGGCCGGTAGCGACGCTACCCATCCAGCGCGGCCCGGCGGTCCGTCCGGGCGACGGCGGTCACGACCCGGCGGACGGCGCGGTGACCCCCCGGCGTCCGCGGTGCCCGCCGACCAGGTGGCCACGGTCCGCTGCTGTCACCGCCAGCCCCGATTTTTCCCCCGAAGGGAGGAAATCCGCTGACAGTTTGTAACCGCTTCGAGTGACCTGCGTTCAGCGGGGCCGAGTTGGGGGACTCGGTGTCACCGCCAGCGCCCCGACGGGCGCGGCCGCCCCGGCGCCCCGAGCCGCGCCGGCCCTGTCCGGCTCAGCGCAGGGCCCGCAGCACGCTCGCGGGAGGGCGGCTCCCCCTGATCGAGGCCGTCATCTCCAGCACCTTCCTGGTGCGGGCCACCTCGTGCGCCCGGAAGACCGCGGCGCCCTGCCAAGCGGCCACGGCCGTCGCGGCCAGCGTCCCGTCCACCCTGTCCTCGGTCGCCGCGTCGAGGGTCTCACCGATGAAGTCCTTGTTCGACAGGGCCATCAACACCGGCCAGCCGGTGTCCACCAGCCGGTCCAGCCGCCGCAGCAGGGCGAGGCCGTGCCAGGTGTTCTTCCCGAAGTCGTGGGTGGGGTCGATCAGGATCCCCTCCCGGGGGACCCCGGCCCTGGCCAACGCCTCCGCCCGCGCCGCCAACTCCTCGGCGACCTCCTCCACCACGTCCGCGTAGCGCACCCGGTGCGGATCGGTCCTCGGCGCGAGACCACCGGTGTGCGAACAGACCACCCCGACGCCGAACTCCGCCGCCACCTCGGCCAGCCTGGGGTCGGCGCCGGCCCACGTGTCGTTGAGCAGGTCGGCCCCGGCCCGGCACACCTCCGCGGCGACCTCGTGGCGCCAGGTGTCCACGCTGATCGCCAGGTCCGGGTACCGCGCACGCACGGCGCGCACGAACGGAACGACCCGGGCGGTCTCCTCCGCCACGTCGACCCGCTCCCCCTGGGCCCCGGCTCGGACACCCCCGATGTCCACGAGGTCCGCCCCCTCGGTGACCGCGCGGTCCACCGCGGCCATCGCCGCCGGCTCGGCGAAGGTCGCACCCCGGTCGTAGAAGGAATCCCTGGTCCGGTTGACGATCGCCATGACCAGGGGCCGGTCGCCGTGCATCTCCCGAGAGCCGAGCCGTAACCGCACGGCTCGATCGTGCCATGACGACGGCCGGCGTCCTCGTCCGTCCTCGCGCCCGCCGAACGGCGTCGTGCCGGTCAGTGGGTCTCCTCCCACGCCTGGTAGGCCTCCTCGACCACCCGGACCGCGTCGTCGATGTCGTCGGTCAGGTGGAGGAGCGCGAGGTCGCGGACGCCGATCTTCCCGCCGGCCTGCACGGAGTCGCGGAGCCAGTCGTAGAGCCCCTGCCAGTAGCGGCGTCCGAACAGGACCACCGGGAACTTGGTGACCTTCTTCGTCTGCACCAACGTCAGCGCCTCGAACAGCTCGTCGAGGGTGCCGAAGCCGCCGGGGAGCCCGATGAAGGCCTGCGAGTACTTGACGAACATCGTCTTGCGGGCGAAGAAGTACCGGAAGTTGACCCCGAGGTCCACCCACGGGTTCAGGCCCTGCTCGAAGGGGAGTTCGATCCCCAGCCCGACCGAGTAGCCACCCGCCTCGGAACAGCCCCGGTTCACCGCCTCCATCGCGCCGGGACCACCACCGGTGATGACGGCGAACCCGGCGTCGGCCAGCGCGGCACCCACGGCCCGGCCGACCGCGTACTCGGGGTCGTCCCGCGAGGTCCGGGCCGAGCCGAACACGGTGACCGCCTTGGGCAGTTCGGCGAGCGCTCCGAAACCCTCCACGAACTCCGCCTGGATGCGCAGCACCCGCCACGGGTCGGTGTGCACCCAGTCCGAGGGGCCCCGGGAGTCCAACAACCGCTGGTCGGTGGTCGTGGTCTCCCTGCCGCGCGTCCGCCGCAGGACGACGGGGCCCTGCTGCGTCTGGGCGAGCTCAGCCGGTGGGGTGCCGTTGCCGGGGGCGGCCGCGTTCTCCGTGCTCATGCTGGTCACCCTACGGACACGTGCTCGAGAAGCGGGCGGTTCGACCGGACGGGGAGCGGATGCCCCACCATCGGCGGAACACCGATCGGCTGGGCGGACGGGCCGGGCGAACGCGGGCGGGGGGAACGTCGCTCCCCCGGCCGCGACCGCTGGTCTCGCGGGGAGGGCGCCGGTTCAGGCCAGGTAGCGGCGGAGCACGTCGGCGCAGCGGGTGATGTCGGCGGCCCGGATGTGCTCCTCCCTGGTGTGCGCCAGCGTCGGGTCACCGGGACCGAAGTTGACGGCGGGCATCCCCCTGGCCGCGAACCGGGCGACGTCGGTCCACCCGAGCTTCGCCACGGGAGTCCCTCCCGCCGCCTCCACCAGTTCCCGGGCCGCCGGCTCCCCCAGACCGGGCAGCGCGCCACTGGCCCGGTCCACCACCCGGACCTCGAAGCCCTCGAAGACCGACCGCAGGTGCCCCTCGGCGTCGGCGACCGAGCGGTCGGGGGCGAACCGGTGGTTGACGGTGATCACGCAGCTGTCCGGCACGACGTTGCCGGCGACACCGCCGGTCACCGACACCGCCTGGAGCCCCTCGCGGTACTCGCAGCCGTCAATGTCCACCCGCCTGGGTTCGTACTCGGCCAGCCTCCGCAGGATCTCCGCCGCGCCGTGGATGGCGTTCTCCCCCATCCAGGCGCGCGCCGTGTGGGCGCGCCGCCCCGTCGTGGTGACCTCGACCCGCATGGTGCCCTGGCAGCCCGCCTCGACCACCGCGTTCGAGGGCTCGGCGACGACGGCGAGGTCCCCGTCCAGCCAGTCGGGGAGCTCCCGTTCGATCCTCGTGAGGCCGTTCCGGCTGGCGTCGACCTCCTCGCAGTCGTAGAAGACGAAGGTGAGGTCCAGCCGGGGTGACACGCACCCGGCGGCCAGCCCGAGCAGGACCGCGTCGCCGCCCTTCATGTCCACCGTCCCGCAGCCGTGGAGCACCTGGTCGGGGCCGCTGCCGGTGCGGCGCAGCGGGAGGTTGCCGTTGACGGGAACGGTGTCGAGGTGCCCGGCGAGCACGACCCGCCCCGGACGGCCGAGGTTCGTCCTCGCCAGCACCGCGTTGCCGTTGCGCACGATCTCCAGGTGGCCTGCCTGCCGGCGCAGGGCGGTCTCCACCGCGTCCGCGATGGCCGCCTCCTCCCCCGACACGCTGGGCACGTCGACGAGGGCTGCGGTGAGCTCGACGGGATCGGCGCTGAGGTCCAGGTCTGTCACGCCACCGGACAGTACCCACCCGGGGCACGGGTGGGCGGGCACGGGGAGCGGCGAACGGCGTCCCGGGCTTCTCGGCACCCGAGGTCGGGTGCCGACGGTGGGTTACCGTTGCCGGCGTGAGCAGTGACGTCACTTCCCAGGAGAGCGGCGCCTACGGCGTCGGACTGGCCACCATCGCCGACGACGGGACCGTGCTGGACACCTGGTTCCCCTTCGTCAGACTCGCCGAGACCGACGAGGCCGGCTCGCGGGTCCTCACCGCCCAGGAGTGCGGCGAGGAGCTGGGCTCCGCCGCCGTCGACCTGCTCGGCCCCGACGAGGCGCGTGGCGTGCGCGTCGAGGCCGTCCGGACCACCATCGGTTCCCTCGCCGAGGCGCCCGTCGACACGCACGACGTGTACCTGCGGCTGCACCTGCTGTCGATGACCCTCGTGCGCCCCCACGGGCTGAGCCTCGACGGGCTGTTCGGGCTGTTGGCCAACGTGGTGTGGACCAACCACGGGCCGGCCCGGGTCGACGGCTTCGAGGCGACCCGGCTGCGGTTGCGGTCCCGGGGTCCGGTCACGGTGTACAGCCAGGACAAGTTCCCGCGCATGGTCGACTACGTCGTCCCGTCGGGCGTCCGGATCGGGGACGCCGACCGGGTGCGCCTCGGCGCGCACCTGGCTCCCGGCACGACCGTCATGCACGAGGGCTTCGTCAACTTCAACGCCGGCACGCTGGGCGCCTCCATGGTCGAGGGCAGGGTGTCCGCGGGTGTCGTGGTGGGTGACGGTTCCGACCTGGGTGGTGGCGCCTCCGTGATGGGAACGCTCTCCGGTGGGGGCCGGGAGGTCATCAGCATCGGGGAACGCTGCCTGGTCGGGGCGAACGCCGGGATCGGGATCTCGCTCGGCGACGACTGCGTGGTCGAGGCCGGGCTGTACGTCACCGCCGGCACCAAGGTCACCCTGCCCGACGGTGTGCTGGTGCGCGCCAGCGACCTCTCCGGTCGGTCCGGGCTGCTGTTCCGCCGGAACTCCACCACCGGCGCCGTCGAGGTCCGCCCCCGGGAGGGCGGCGCGGTGGAGCTGAACAGCGTCCTGCACGCCAACGACTGACGTTCTCCGCCCGCCGTTGGCGCCGGGACGGGGGCCGAACGCCCGCGTCCTGGCGCCGACCGGGTGTCCCGCACGCCCCGGTTGGCGCGTCCCGCCTCCGCCCCTGGTCCGCCCGGGCGGCCCCGGGAGCGCCCCGGAGCCGCTGCCACCGCCGGCCGCCCCGCCGACCCCTCCACCGACGCCCGTCCCCGTCCCGACGAGGGCGCGGGGCCCCGGACCCCCGTCAGAGGCGGGG
>NZ_AGVX02000260.1 GCF_000239155.1 Actinoalloteichus spitiensis RMV-1378 | reverse complement strand
GCCGCGTCGGCGCCACCGGAGCGCCCGCCGGCCGGTCCGCCGGCCACACCAGCACGGCGGTCGCCGCCCCGGCGACCGCGAGCGCGGCGAGCAGCGCCCACCCCGTGGTGAACCCGGCGGCGGTGACCACCCAGCCCGCCACCGGATAGCTCAGCAGCCAACAGGCGTGCGACAGCGAGAACTGCGCCGCGAACAGCGCCGGCCGGTCCTCGGGCCCCGACGAGCGCCGCAACACCCGCCCCACCGGCGTCAACACCAGCCCAGCCCCCGCGCCGAGCACCGCCCACACCCCCAGGGCCACCGGCCACCGCCAGCCACCGGAATCCACCAGGGACAACCCGACCGCCCCGACCACGCCAACGCACAGCGTCCCGGCACCCGCCAGCATCACCCCGCGCTCCGCGACCCGCTCCAACACCCGGGGAAGCGCCAACGCCACCAGGATCGTCCCGGCGCCGTTGGCGGCCAGGAGAACCGCCACCTCCGTCTCCGACCGGCCCAGCTCGTCCCGCGCGTAGTTGACCGTGTTCACCATGACCACCGCGCCCGCCCCGGCCACCGCCAGGTCCAGGCCCAACAACCCCCGCAGCCGGGGCGTCGACAGGAAGATCCGGGTGCCCGCGCCCACCCGTTCGCCGAACCGCACCCGGCCACTCGGCCGCGCCCGGGGCACCCGCGCCGAGACCACCAGGGCCGCCGAGGCCAGGAACCCGGCGGCGGTGCCCGCGAACAACCACGGGAAGTCCACGACGGTCAACACGAGCGCGGCCACCACCGGGCTCAGCAGCGTCTCCAGGCTCGACGCCAGCTGCGAGGCCGACAAGGCCCGCGTGTAGTCACCCTCGTCGGGCAGGATGTCCGGCAACGCCGACTGGAACGTCGGCGTGAACGCCGCCGACGCCGACTGCAACACCGCGATCAGCACGTACACGTGCCAGACCTCGGTGACGAACGGCAACGCCACCACCACCGCCGCCCGCACCATGTCCAGCCCCACCAGCATGGCGCGCCGCGGCACCCGGTCGGCGTAGGCACCGGCGAGCGAGGACACCGTCACGTAGGCGACCATCTTGATCGCCAGCGCCGTGCCCAGGACGGCGCCGGCGCGGGGCCCGGCGAGGTCGTAGGCCAACAGGGCCAGTGCCACCGTGGCCAGCCCCGTTCCGAGCAGCGCGGTCACCTGCGCGCCGAACAGGTGGCGGTAGTCCCGGTTCCCGAACAACGACGACATCCCCATCACGGCCTCCCGACATCCACCCCAACACTAGAACAGTTGAACAGTTCTTCAAGTATGGGGTGTTCTAGGATTTCGTCATGGGCCACCGCCGACCCGACCACCCCCCGCCCGCCCGGCTCACCCCCGAGGACGCGGCGACGGTGGCCACCACCCTCCAGGCGCTGGCCACCCCGAGCCGGCTGCTCATCCTCACCCGGCTGCGGGAGAGCCCCTGCCCGGTGGCCGAACTCGCCGAGGCGGTGGGCATGGAGACCTCGGCGGTCTCCCACCAACTCCGGCTACTGCGCAACCTCGGGCTCGTCACCGGCACCCGCCACGGCCGCAGCATCGTCTACAGCCTCTACGACAGCCACGTCGCCATGCTCCTCGACGAGGCCGTCTACCACATCGAACACCTGCGGCTCGGCCTGCGGCAGGACCCCGTCACCGGCGAACACCACCAGAACCCCGATCCCACCTCCTGACCCGCCGCACCCAGCGAGCCAGGGCACCCCCGACACCGACCCGAGGGGCCGGCGGCGCCGCCCGTACGCCACGACGACCGGGAGCCCCCGACCCAGCGGTCAGGGGCTCCCCTCGCGAGCGGTCAACCCGCCCGCCGCGTCCCGATCAGCGCTCCAACACGTCCAGCAGCGGGTCGGCCAGCGTCCGCGACTGGTCCGTGGTCACCACCGGACCCCGGGGCGGGATCGCGTCGTAGTCGGCCGGGTCCAGATCCCGCACCTCACCGTTGGCGAGGCCACGCAGGATGCCCTCCACCCCGACGTACACCGCCTGCGTGAGCATCACACGGTGCCGCTCACCGAGGTCCTGGCTCTGCCCCCGCACCTCGAACAACACCGATCCGCTGCCGTTGAGGGCGAACGAACCCAGACCCGTACCAGGCAGGTCCACGTCCTGGGGGTAGAGGGAGACGTGGGCGAACTCCGGCCGGTGCGCCGAGGCGTCCCGCAACGCGTCGTAGGCGGCCACGTTCAGCTGCTTGGCGTAGTCGAGGTCGTACCGGTCGGCGTACTCGGCGTACCGGGCGCCCTCCTCGGTGTTCGGGTCAGCGACGAACTTGCCCGACAGGCTCAACGTCACGTAGTCGTCGGTGCCCGGCATGACGTAGCAGGGGCCCTGGTGGTGGATGTCCACGTAGGTGTCGACCGTGCCGAACTCCTCGGTGAGATCCACGTAGAGGTCCCGCACCGCCTGCGTCTCCGGGGTCAGGAACCAGCCGGGCTGGGCCGAGTTCCCGGGGAGGTCGGCCGGGTCGGGCACGTAGGACAGGTCCGGGTTGTAGTCCCGGTTGATGTCGAACCCGGGACGCGGCCCGTAGTCGTGGCCCTGCCGGACGTTGGTGATGTAGTTCCACGCCGGCTCGGCCCCGGCCAGCTGCGGGTGCAGGTCCACGACCTCGTCCCAGGTCATGTCGTTGCCCCGCCGGTTCAGCTCCGCCGCGTCCGGGTTCATCTTCGGCACGGCGACCACCGTGAGCTCCGAGCGGACCTCCTGGGCGAAGCGGGAGTTGGACCGGCCCAGGTGGTCCAACAGCCACAGGATCGCGTCGGTGCCCGTCTTCTCGTTCCCGTGGATCTCGCTGGTCAGCAGCACCACCGTGTCACCGTCACCGACCCGCGCGGCCTGGATGAGACGACCACGGTTGGAGGTGCCGATCTGGTCGACCTGGACGCGTCCCCGGCTCTCCGCCTCGATCCGGTCGAGTTCGACCAGCAGCTCCTCGTAGTCGGTGAACGCGTCGACCGGGTTGTCCTGGGGACGCGTGCTGCACCGCTCGGCCGGCTCCTGCCGAGGCGCGTCCCGGGCGGTGTCCGCCGTGGACGGCGGTGGCGCCGCCGTCGCGGTGGGCAGTACCCCGAAGGTGCCCAGCATGAGGGTTCCCGTGATGGCGGCCAAGGTTCGGCGCACGGTCGGCATCCGTCCTCCTCGCTCTCGGTGCGGCCGCTGGTCGTGCTCCCGCCCCTGTGGAGCGGGAGCCCGTCGGCCGTCGGCGTAGGGCAAGTAAAGGTCGCGTTGGGTACCCGCACAAGAGCGGACGGCGACCGCCGACGGTCCCGGGCCCGAATCGGCCTTGTGAGCGTCAGTCGGGGAAGGGGGGCGTCGCCCGGCCACCCGGGTTCGCGGGGGCGTGTCGAAGCACTGCCCCGCCGCCGGGTGACTGCCGGAGTGGGGTGTTCTCCCACGGAGGATCTCCGATTGGCGGCTCGAAGCTGTCACCGCGGCACCTTCGGGCTGCCAGACCGGGCCGTGGGGTGTGCCGGAACGAATGCGGAGGATGTCACGGGTCCCGCTCCCCTCGCATCCTCGCGGGCCGGGTTTCGTCGAGGCCAAGGATCAGGGTAGGAAGTCCCCTCCGAGTACTCGGTAGGGGCGAGAGTCACGACCAGCGAACGCCCAAGATCATCCAGTCGCAGCGGATCCGGGCGATGTCTCCATGCGCCAACTCTGCACGTGAGCAGCGAGGACGACGGCAGGAACAGTGTCAGAGCAGGGCTCCGCATGCCCGCCCTGAGGGAAGTCGCGCTCAGCGCAGCAGGCTGGTGGTCATGCGTGGTGCCAAGCGTTCGCCGGGGCGGGAGTCATTTGTGATTCCGCTACTCACTCACGTGCTCACATCCGTCCTCACGTTGTTCAGTGCTGGTGACGCGAACTCGCGTCGTGGGACCCACTTCCGGAGCACGTAGGAGGCCTGGACGTGGGTCGGCTGGTGGTCGGTCCTCGTCCGCGCACGGGCGGAGCTTCCTCCTCGGGGGACCGGCCGCCGGCATCCACTTACTGGTGCGGAGGTGGCGGATGTCGGGCTACGAAGCCGTGTGGGCTGTGCTTCGTGGAGCGGTTCTCGCCGAACTGCTGATCGCGGGGTGGCTCGTCACTCGGAACCAGCGTGTTCGGGACGCGGTGGAGGTTCGGTACCGAGGGTGGCGACTCCGGGTTCGTCGCCGCCGGCAAGGGGATCGGGGACGGGCATGACAGCACAGGTTGACGCCGCGCTGAACACCTTGATGCGACAAGGATTCGCGTTCCGGTTGGCGCCGGGGGATCGCTACGTCCCCCGGACCCTGTTCGGGGAACGGCGACGCGGAACGCACACCGACTACCTCCACATCAGCGGGCCGGACGACTGCCTGGCCGCGCGGATGCGCGCCTCCCCGGAGCCGGTGCCGTCCGACGTGGTGTGGAGCGTGGAGGGCGGTTTTCTCGCCGTCGTGGCCGAGTTGCTGTCCCTCCCCGCGCCGGACAGCCCGCACGCGCCGAAGCTGGCAACGCGTCGGGCGGGGGCGCTGTGGACTCCCGGGATGCCGGTGGGCTGACCGGGTCGAGCAACTGGCGTGCGAGAGCGGGGTGATGCGATGGCAGCTTTCGGTGCCTGAGACGAGTTTGGTCCGCGTTCCGCCTCACGAACGCGACGTCTCGGGCGGTTCTTGCCCACGACGGCCTCGGTGCGCACGACCGCACCGAGGCCGTTCGTGCGCCAGCAACCAGGACGTCCTGTGGGAACCGAGGCGGCGGGCAGCCTTCTCGCGCGTTCGCCCGGCTACCCTGAGTGCCCGGTGTCGTGCGCTGCACCAGGAGGCGGAAGGTCATGGCGCGAGAAGCCGAAGAAATCCAGGCCCTGCGGCGAGAACTCGGCGAGAAGCTGTCGACCGCCCGCAAGCTCGCCGGCCTGACCCAGGCCGAGGTCGCGCGGCAGGTGTTCTGCGACCGCACCACGATCGCGCACCTGGAGAAGGGCCGGGTCGGGGCGGACGAGCGGGTGTGGCGGGCGGCGGACCGCGCGGTGAGGGCTGACGGCCTCCTCCTGGAGGCGTTCCTCCAGTTCCGAGCGGCCGCCCTGCGCCACGCGAGCGAACAGCGGGCGACCGAGCGCGCGGGTTTCCAGAGGCAGGCCGGGCGGTGGCGGGCCGAATCGGCTGGGCCGCCC
>NZ_AGVX02000261.1 GCF_000239155.1 Actinoalloteichus spitiensis RMV-1378 | reverse complement strand
GTCTTCGCCCTGCTGCACGGCGCTGGTCCTGAGGTGGGGCAGGCCCTGGTCACCGATCCGGCCATCAAGGCGGTCGGGTTCACCGGGTCGCTCCGGGCTGGTCGGGCGCTGCACGACGCGGCCGCGGCCCGTCCGGAACCGATTCCGGTGTACGCCGAGATGGGCAGCACCAACCCCGTGCTCCTCAGCGAGGCGGCGGTCGCCGCCAGGGCCGAGGAGATCGCGTCCGGACTGGCGCAGTCCTTCACCCTGGGCAACGGGCAGTTCTGCACCAAACCGGGCATCGTGCTGCTCCCGGCGGGCGCGGCGGAGTTCGCGTCGGCCTTCACCTCCGCCGTCCAGCGGGTCAGCCCCGGCACCCTGCTCAGCCCGCAGATCCAGCGCGGGCTGGCCGACCAGCTCGCCGAGACGCGCGACCTCGACGGGGTGGACGTGGTGGCGGAGGTGGCCGCCGACGGAGGGGGACTGCGTTCCCCGGTGGTGGTGCTGCGCACCGACGTCGCCGGGTACCTGCGCCACGAGCGGCTGCGCGAGGAACACTTCGGACCTGTCGTCGTCCTCGTGGAGTACGGCTCCACCGAGGACGTCCTCGCCGCGCTGGCCGAGGTGCCCGGCAGCCTCACCGCGACGGTGCACGCCGAAGCCGGTGAGGAGGACCGGCTCGCCGAGCCGATCGCCAGGCTGGTAGCGCTCAGCGGACGCCTGGTCTGGAACGGGTTCCCCACCGGAGTCGCGGTCAGCTTCGCCCAGCAGCACGGCGGACCGTACCCGTCGACGACGGCCGCCTGGTCGACCTCGGTCGGCACCTCGGCGATCCGCCGTTTCCAGCGGCCGGTCGCCTACCAGTCGGCGCCGGCGGCGGTGCTCCCCCCAGCCCTGCGGAACGAGAACCCGGACGGGATCGTTCGGGTGATCAACGGGCGGGTCACCACCGACCCGGTGGTCGCCGAGTAGCCTGTCCGCGCGAACGCCGCCGGCTCCCGGCACTCCAACCACCCCGTGCCGGCGCCGGCGGTGGCCGACGTCCGACGGTTCCGACACCGGATCCCGGTCCGCCCCGCCGCTCGCCCCGGCGGGGCGGTTCCGCTCCAGCCCACACCTCCACTGCCACGAGGAGACCAGCGGCGATGCCCCGACTCGTACCGGCGGTCATGCGCGCCGCCGACGTCCTCGAACTGTTCCTCGGAGAACGCAGCTCGTTGTCCGCGCCGGACATCGCCGCCCGGCTCGGCCTACCGAGGTCCACCGCGCACGAACTGCTCAACACCCTGGTCAGCCGTGGCTACCTGGCCAAGCAGCCCGGCAAGGACGGGGTGTACAAGCTGGGGCCCCGGCTGTTGGAGCTGGGAGCCCGCTACCAGCAGGACCTGGACCTGGCCGTTGAGGGCGAGGCGGTCACCCGGCGGGTGGCCGCGGAGTGCGACGAGACCGTGCACGTGGCCGTGCTGGACGGCGCGGAGGTCGTCTACGTGTGCAAGATCGACTCGACCTACTCGGTGCGGATGATCTCGGCGGTCGGGCGGCGGTTGCCCGCGCACTGCACGGCCGTCGGCAAGGTGCTGCTCGCGGGGCTGCCGGGCGAGCGGCTCGACCAGCTGCTGCGGGAGCAGGAGCTGGTTGCCCTGACACCGAGGAGCATCACCTCGGCCGCCGCGCTCCGCGCCCAGCTCGGGGAGGTGCGCCGGACCGGCGTCGCCTACGAGATGTGCGAGTCCAACCCTGATGTCGGGTGCGTCGCCGCGCCCGTGACCGACTACTCGGGTGAGTGGGTGGCCGCGATGAGCATCTCGGTGCCCACCATCCGCCACGGCGAGGCCGCCTGGCGGCGGTGGGAGGAGCTGGTCCGCGACGGGGCGACCGAGCTGTCCCGGCGGCTGGGTAGCGCCGTGCGCTGAGGCGCGAGCCCCTCCCCCACGTCCCGGGCGGCCACGGTCCACCGGGTCGGCGCCCCGGGCGCCGGCGGCCGGGGGGTCAGCACCGAGGGCAGATCATGCCCCCGCCGCCCTGCACCGGGATCATCGGCCCTCCGCAGGTGGGGCAGAGGCTGTCGCCGTGCCAGCGGCACTGAGCGCCGCCGGGGCACTGGCAGGGGGTGCGCTCAGCGGAATCCATGTCACTCCTCAGTGGTCGAAGGGGCACTGGTCCGCGGCGACCGCGTCCACGTACACCGTGGTCCGACCGCCTCCGACCGCCGGCCAGGAGCAGATGATCGAGTCCCCCCGTTCGGCGACCCTGAGATCGCGGAACCAGGCGATGTCGAGGAACTCGGTGTCAGTCGTGCGGATCCACCGTTCGCCGAACCGGACGAGTTGGGGTTCGCCCTCCGCCGCCCGGTCCCGGATCCACTCGGCCACCTGCTCGGGACTGCGGAGCACCTCCCGGGGCGGCAGATCGGAGCGGTCGAGGCACAGGGACCCCGCACCGAGGTAGGCGTGCCAGTGCAGCCCCCTCTCCTCCCATTCCGTGCCCGCGAGCATGTCCTCGAACCTCACGACGGAATACCTCCAGCTGGGCGGGCACCGGCCGTCGGCGCCGGACGGGATCCGAACGGACCTCCCACCGGACCGACAGCACGGTCGCGGTTCGCGTGGGCTCGGGCGGAACGAGCAGCGCTCTCCGGGGTCCCACCGAACGCCCCACATCATGTGCCGTACCCCGTTCCGAGTTCACATCGGGGTGAGGATTCGACCCCCCAAGCGGCAAGTAGACAATTCAACGACAATGGGGGCGTCGACACCCCGGGAAAGCGGGGAAGTGGAGAACGGACGCCCAGGAGAACACGAATTACTCTCGTTCACCGGTATCCGCCGATGGTCACGCGGGCACCCGGACGAAGGGGCCGCCCCCACCGCTTCCGGGCGCCACGAAGTCCCCGGCGGCCGTCCGACACGCGGCGCCGCACCCTCCTGGGACGTGCCGGCCCGCCCCTGGGACGGACGCCGCCATCCTCACCTGACCAGCGGAGAACCGCCCACCGTCCGGGCGATCGATCCCTGCCACCACGCACCGCCGCCCCGGCGCGCCCCGGCGCCCACCGGCGGGGTGGGAGATGGCGGCCCCTTCCCGGGACACCGGACTCCGGCGTGGGGGTTACCACCCGATACCGGCGGGCGGCACGCCAATACCGACATCGCACCGGATTCGCTCGCCCGGAATGGTCGACGACACCGGTCGGCACACCGGTTCCGGTATCGCCGGATCACCCGGCGGAGGACTTTCCGTGGCGCCACGTAATATGCCCGACGGCTCATTCCGGGCACTGCGCTCTCGTCCGCTCGGGGAGAACACCCGTTTTCCCCCGGCCGCGAACCGACGGTGCGACCGTCCCCCACGCATGTCCCGGCCCGTTCTCCGAGCGGTCCACCGTGCCGGACGGGACGGGGTGTTCCTCCCGTTCCCCGGCGCGCCGGCCGACGGGCTCCCGCGCCGACGGCCGACCAGGGCCGAGCCGACCGCCGACCTCCCACCCCCGGTTCCCCTGGTGGCCTTGGCATGCGACCACCTGCCACGACCGGGGATCCGAACGGCGGTCGGCCGGCTCCGGGTTCCCGGCTGGGCCTGGGGAGGGCACCGCCGGGCCCGGGTAACGCGGTGGGGCCGACTCGATCCGACCCCACCGGGCCGGGCCTTCGCCCCCACCACCGCCCCTGGCGGCGCCCCGCTCAGCGCAGCAGGCCGCTCTCGCCGATCCACGACTCGACACGGGGGTCGCAGCCGGCGGTCATGGCGGCGAAGGCCCGGCGGGCGAGGCAGCCGGGTGGAGCCAGGAACGTGACCAGGCGCTGGCCGGACTCGGGCAGCCCCAGTACGGCGTAGCTCACCCGGCCC
>NZ_AGVX02000262.1 GCF_000239155.1 Actinoalloteichus spitiensis RMV-1378 | reverse complement strand
GCTGCTGCGGCAGCGGCGGCCCGCCGAGGCACTGCGGGTGCTGGACCGCGTGCTCGCCGAGAACCCGGACAAACCCAGCGTGCAGGTGTTGGCCGGCCGGGCCTACTACTACACGGCACAGCTCCGCCGTGCCGAGGCGGCCTTCGCGGCGGCGGTGGAGATGGACCCGACCGACCACTACGCGCGGTTGGCCCTCGGGAGGACCCTGCAACGCCAGGGACGGCTGGAGGAGGCCCAGACCCAGCTGCGGCTGGCGGCCTCCATGAACCCCACTCCCGCGTACCAGGAGGCCCTCGGCGAGGTGCGGGCCCGGATCTCGCTGTTCGAGCGGTGACCGCCGACGGGTTCCCGCCCTTCCGCTCGACGGCACGACCGGTGCCGCACGAGGTGGCTCCGGGCGGCCGTCAGGGGGCGGGCACCTCGACGGTGGCGTACCGCTCGGCGAGGCCGAAGACGCGCTGCCCGTAGTCCAGCGAGTTGTTGTAGGCGAACACCGAGTTCCACCAGTCGGTGGGGTCGTCCATGTCGGCGCCGGCCGAGCAGAGGTAGCGGGCGGTGCCCAGCGCCGCGTCGTCGATGTGCTGGGGGTCGGCGACGCCGTCGCCGTTCCCGTCCGCGCCCCAGATGTCCCAGGTGGACGGCAGGAACTGCATCGGCCCTTCGGCGCGCACGTAGACGGTCTCCCCGGCCTCGGCGCTGGCCTCCTCGTCGATCATCTCCCGGATCCCGGGCCCGCCGTCGAGGGGCACGCCGTAGATCGGTTCCGAGGGCAACCCGTCCTCCTCCAGGGTGCGCCCGCCGATCTGCCCGTGGTCGGACTCGATGCGGCCGATCGCCGCGACGGTGCTCCACCGCACTCCGCACGCGGGCAGTTCGGCGCGCATCCGCACCTCGGCCGCCGCGTAGGCGCGCAGCGCCCTGGCGGGAACGTCGAGCACGGTCGCCATCCGTTCCGCCCACTCCTCGACGGTGGTGGGCGGCGGGTGTGGCGCGGAGCTCTCCGGCGGAGCCGTCCCCTCCTCGACCTCGGGTGGCGCGACCGGCGGCGCGCCCTCCTCTCCTGGGCCGGGTGGGACGGCGACCGGAGCGGCGGGGACCGCGCTGCGGGGTTCCACGTCGGCCGGGTCGATGGGGATGCGGGTGGAGACCGGTGCTCCCCGGGAGGGCGTGAAGGAGTCCACGAAGTCGAGGACCCGGAACGCGACCCACGCCGAGCCGGCGAGCAACGCCAGGACGAGGAGCCAGCGGAGGAAGGTCGCTGGTCCTCGCCTGCGGCGCCGGGGACGCGTCGCCGGTGAGGACAGCGGCAGAATGGTGACCACGCCGTCAGATTACTGGTCGATAACGAATGGACAGCCCGAAACGTCCCGGTTCGGCGTCGGAACGGCGGCCCCGGCGTGGCGGGGCCGGCCTCGGGTTCGGAGCTGGCCGGTTCCGGAGGGGGCGGCGGTCGCGCGGAGGAGGGTCCTCCCCGCCGGTGGGAGCGTCCACACCCGCCGCCCCCGGGAACGCGGTCTCACCGCAGGACGTCGCGGCTGAGCTGTCCGTACCGTTCGGCCCGTTCGAGGATGTCGGTGGCGTAGGCGCGGCTCTCGTTGTAGGTGAGCACCGCCCGCCACCACCCCGCCGGCTCGGTCAGGTCGCCGCCCGAATCGCAGAGGTAGTTGCCCGCCGCCAGCGCCGCGTCGTCGATGTCCTGCGGGTCGGCCACCCCGTCGCCGTCGGCGTCGACTCCCCATTCCGCCCAGGTCTGGGGGAGGAACTGCATGGGGCCGACGGCACGGTCGTACACGTCGTCCCCGTCGAGTTCCCCGCCGTCGGTGTCGAGGATTTCCTTGACCCCCGGGCGACCGTCGAGCGGGATGCCGATGATGGGCTCACTGGGACGTCCCGTCCGGTCCAGGGTCGCGCCGCCGTGCCGCCCGTGGTTGGACTCGGCGGCCCCGATCGCGGCCAGCGTCGTCCATGCCAGCCCGCAGGACGGGTTCTCGGCCCGTACCGTCGCGGCTGCGTAGCCGTAGGCCTGGAGAGCGGCCCTGGGGATGTTCAACGGGTCGGCGAGCGCCTCCGACCAGCCGATGAGCTGGTCCTGCGGACGCGTCCCCAACCGGGTGGGTCCGTCGACGCTGACGACGGACACCGGGGGAAGACCGGCCCCCTCGTCGGGTGGCGCCACGGCGGGCATCTCCTCCGCCAGTGCCTGGAGGTAGTTCCCGTCGGCCGGATCGTCCCTGGACACGAAGGCGACCAGGGCCGAGGACGCCAGCGCCAGGGTGACGCCTCCGACGACCAACCGGGCCCATCGTCGTCGCCCGGGGGCGGATGACATGTTGGACACCGCTCCGTCCTCCTCACTCGCGCCGGCGCGGTCTCCTGTGGAGCACCCCGCGCGGTCGCGTCCGGATGAGCCACGCGGTGATGGCCTCCGGGACGGTAGCGCATGGGCGACCGCGGCCGGCACCCCTCGGCCCTGGCGCGTCGAGCACGCGGAGGGGACGGGGCGCCCGCCGAGCCGGGGGCGCACCGTCCTCAACGGACGGCCGCCGCCGGTCGGGCTCCCCGTCCCCCGCGCGTCAGCGCCCCTGCTGGGGGGCGGGCCACCGCGGCGGGACGGCCGCCGGCCGTTCGGCGAGCTGATCCAGTGCGACGCGGATCGCGGTGTCCAACTGCGGATCGCGACCGGCGGCCCAGTCCTGCGGCCGGCACACCACCTCGATGTCGGGTTCGACGCCGTGGTTCTCCATGCCCCACTCCCGGCCCCGCAGCCAGGTCGCGTAGCCGGGCTGGGTGACCAGGGTGCCGTCGACCAGCCGGAACCGGGAGTCGATGCCGATGGTCCCGCCCCAGGTGCGGACCCCGACCACCGTGCCGACGCCCAACGCCTTGATCGCCCCGGTGACGATGTCACCGTCGGAGCCGGACAGCTCGTCGGCCAACGCCACCACCGGCCCGCGCGGCGCGTCGCTCGGGTAGCTGGCGTAGCCCCGGCCGTCCCGGTCGAACTGGTAGCCGATGATCTGGCGGGCCAGCTTCTCCACGACCAGCTGCGAGAGGTGCCCGCCGCCGTTCTCCCGGAGGTCGACCACGAGGGCCTCGTACTGGGTCTCCAACCGCAGGTCGCGGTGCAGCTGGGCCCACCCCACGGCCATCATGTCGGGTACGTGCAGGTAGCCGAGTCGGCCCTCCGACTGCTCCCGGACGTAGGAGCGGCGGTCGGCCACCCACTCCTGGTAACGCAGGGCCTCCTCCCCCGCCAACGGCACCACCACGGTGCGGCGGACCGCCCCGCCCGCGCACGGCCGGACGGTGAGCTCGACCTCCTTGCCCGCGCTCCCGACGAGCTGGGGACCCGGGCCGGTCACCGGGTCCACCGGCAGGCCGTCGACGGCGACGAGCACGTCGCCGGGTTGCACCGCGACGCCGGGGGCCAGCAGCGGCGACCTGGCGGCCGGGTCCGAGGTCTCACCCGGGAGCACGCGGTCGATCCGCCAGTTCCCCTCCTCGTCCCTGACCAGGTCGGCACCGAGCTTGCCCTGCCGCCGCTGCTGGTCGCCGCCACCAGGGGCCACCGCGTAGGCGTGCGAGGTGCCGAGTTCGGCCTGGGTCTCCCACAGCAGGTCGATCAGGTCGTCGTGGCTGCCGAGGCGCTCGGTCAGCGGGCGGTACCGCTCGAGGATGCCGTCCCAGTCCACGCCGTCCATGTCGGACCGCCAGAACCGGTCCCGCATCAGGCGTCCCGCCTCGTCGAAGGCCTGTCGCCACTCCCGACCCCGGTCGAGGGTGAACCGCACCCTGGACAGGTCGATCTCGACAGGACCGCCGGGCCCGTTCGACTCGGCCTTGCGGTCGGCGGGGACCAGGCGCAACGCGCCACCGTCGGTCAGCAGCAGCCTCGTGCCGTCACCGCTGACCGCGACCCGGTCGACGTCCTCGACGAGGACCTCCAGCCGGTTCTCCTTCAGGTCGTAGCGTTCCAGGATGGCCTGCTCGGCCTTGGCGTCCTGGCTGGGCCTCGCGTCGCCGAGGACGCCGCTGGCCTGCTCGCGCAGCCACACCACGCCGCCCTTGACGGGGAGCAGCGAGTGGTAGTTCCCGGCCGCGACGGGGAAGGGCACGGCACGTTGGGCGATGCCCTCCACGCTCAGGACCGTGGCCTCGTGCCTGGTCTCACCACCGCTGTCCGTCGACTCGCCGTCCTCCCCCGTCTCCCCGGGAGCCGGGCGGCCCTGCGTGGTCGGCCCGAAGGGCGAGGGGGTGAGGGCCGCCAGCGGCACGAGGTGCGGGCGGCACGCGTTCGGGAAGGACATGTCGAACACGTGCGCGTCGTACACGGGGTCGAAGGTCCGTTCGGACAGGAAGGCGAGGTACTTGCCGTCCTGGGTGAAGACCGGCTCGGTGTCGACGAACCTCAGCTCGGTGACGTCGACGATCGAGGAGGCGGGCAGCTCGTCGGCGTCACCCACGGCCGCGGCGAGGTTCACCGCGCGGATGTGCCGCAACGGGTCCGGCCCGGGGTGGGACCAGGCGAGCCACTTGGAGTCCGGGGAGAACGCCAGGTCGCCCGGGTCGCTGGCCTCGGCGCGGGTGACGAGCCGGATCCGGCCGCTGACCAGGTCGACGGTGAGGAGCTTGTTGTCGTGGTTGCTGACCGCCGCCGTCAGGCCGTCGGGGGAGACCTCCAGCGCGAGGACACGGCCCAGCTCCCCGGCGCCGATCCTGCGGGGCTCGGCGCCCGGTTCCGCCCCGGTGACCGGCACGATCTCCAGCGCGTCCTCGCCGTCGGCGTCGGTGACGAAGACGACCGAGGCGGGGGCGTTCTCGGCGGCCTGCCGCTCGGACACGAACCGGGGCATCCTGGCCCGCACCCCGGGGGTGGCCGACAGCGCGCGCACCGGGCCGTCCCGGTGGCTCACCCAGTGCACGGTGCCCCTCGCGAGGACCGCGCTGGCCCGACCGGTGTGGTCCGGCACGGCCGTGGTCAGGTGGTCGGCGGCGGTGGCGGTGGTGGGACGGCGGAGCGCACCCGCCCCGGTGAGGGTCACGTCGACCCGTCGGGGCGTGCCGTCGAGGTCCTCCAGCAGCCACACCTCGCCGGCGTGCTGGTAGACCACCCGTTGGCCGTCGGTGCTGGCGAACCGCGCGTAGAAGCGGTCGTGGTCGCTGTGCCGGCGCAGGTCGGACCCGTCGGGCTCCGAGGAGTACACGTTCGCGACGCCCTCGTGGTCGGACAGGAAGACGATCCGACCGTTCACCCACAGCGGGCTGGCGAGGTTGCCGTCGAGTTCGGAGTGGATGCGCTCGAACTCCCCGGTCCCGTCGAGGTCCCGCCAGATCTTGCCGGTGGTGCCGCCTCGGTAGCGCTTCCAGTGGCCCGGATCCCGCATGGTGTAGCTGCCGAGCACCACCTGGCCGTCGGGACCGAAGGACACGTCGTTCAGCGGCCCGTAGGGCAGCCTGGTGGCCGGTCCGCCGTCGAGGGGCACCGAGTACGCCCAGGAGCGGGCACCGTGCGACTCCACCGTGGAGGCCGCGACGACGGCGGGCGCGCCGGACTCGTCCGACCGCCAGCCGAGCACCCGGCTACGACCGGCCCCCCAGTGGGTGAGCCTGCGGGAGATACCGCCCTCCAGGCCGACGACCTGGACCTCGGCTCGGCCGCCGTCGCGGGTGCTGGTCCAGGCGACCTGGCCACCGTCGGGGGAGAACCGGGGGTTGGTCACCGGCGCACGGTCGGCGGTGAGCCGCCAGGCCCGCCCGCCGTCGAGCGGTGCGAGCCAGACATCGTCTTCGGCGACGAAGGTGAGGAGATCCGCGTGGAGATGGGGGAAGCGGAGGTATCCGGCAATGTTCACCTCCGCCACCCTAACGACGAGCCACCCGCACCGACAGGATGATTACCGTTCCCCGCCGGTCGAGCGGCCGAGCTCTCCTCCTCTGCCGACCGCCGACCCGGTGGCCCGCTCCGGGACGTGACCGGTCACCGGGCGTCCCGTGCCCCGGCCGTCAGGGGGCAGCGGCACGGCGGGGAGGGCGAGCCGTTCGCCTCAGCGCCCGGCTCCGATCCGCCCCTCCTTGAGGGCGGTGAGGAACGCGCCGAACACGTCGGGTCTCACGTAGAGGGTCCCGGCCGCCCGGTTCTTGGTGTCCCGGATGCCCACCACGGCGGGGCCGGAACCGATCTCGACGCAGTTCGTCTGCGAGGTGCTGCGGCGCGACTTGCGCCAGCCGGCCACGGGGACGTGCGACATTCGGGTGCTCCGCTCTGGTAACGCAACGAGTTGGTGATCCGCCGCCTCGCCGTTGAGCGCGACCGAGTGCAGAGTAGAGCGAGGCCGGATTCCCGTTCGGGCGTCCCGCCACCAGGACGGTCTCCGTCGCGTTGGCGCTGGTCGGAAGCGGGGTCGGCGGGCAGGTGCGGATCTCCCGGGAGAACCGGGGCCGCCCACCGGCCGCATCGCGTTCCTCGGGCGCGACCGACCACGGACCGGCACCGGACACACCACCCGGGCATGGGCCCGGCGGCCGGGTCCGGGCAGGACCGGTCCTTCGACCGGAGGAGCCGGTAGCGGCACCGCGCACGACGACCCGCGGGGACCGGCGGACCGGCTGGGGGGGGGC
>NZ_AGVX02000263.1 GCF_000239155.1 Actinoalloteichus spitiensis RMV-1378 | reverse complement strand
CCCCAGCCCTCCCGTGACCCGCCCCCCCCGGGGCACACCGGTGGCACCCGGGGGGCGCCGTCCCCGGTACCGGGGCGTCGGCTCCCGGTCGGGACGCACCGGGTTGGCGCCCGCCGGCAGTGGACCACGGCCCCGTCGCGGCCGGAAGGCGCGGGACCGAACGTCGGGCCCGCCCACCGGGACTACCTGGCGGGCGGCGGCACGCTCGACCACGTGGTCCGGCGTGGGGCGGGCGGTGGGGCGGCGGGCCGGCACGGCGGCTCAGAGCACGGTGATGACGCCGGCGACGGCCCCGCAGAGCAGACCGAGGCCGAGGGAGATGCCCGCGACGACGGCCAGGTCCCGCCCGCCGTTCGGGGGCTGGTCCGTCCCGCTGGGGCGCAGCCCGCGCTGGGTCGCCGTCTCGTCCGGCGGCGGGTTGGTGGCGTCCTCCGGCGGCGCTGGGGGGTCGGACCGGGCCTGGAGCGCCTGCGCGCGCAACGCCTTGGACAGCACCTGCTCCGGATCCGACGGATCTCCCACGTGAGGGAGGATACCGAGCCGTCCCCGACGTGATCGTCACCTTGACGGGTGTCCGACCGGCGCGGCCTCGTCGGACCTGCCGGCCGGCGGAACGCGGGTTCCCTTGGCCAGCACCGCTCGGACGGTGAACTCCTCGTCCAGCACCACGAGGTCCGCGTCGAGCCCCGGGCGCACCGCTCCCACCGAGGAGTCGAGGCCCAGCAGCGCGGCCGGTGTGGTCGAGGTGGCGTGCACGGCCTCCTCGACCGTGAGGCCGCAGCCCCGGACCAGGTTGGCGAAGGCGCGGTCCATGGTCAGGCTGCTGCCGGCGAGGGCCCCGCCCGGTAGCAGGGGCACTCCGCCGGTCACGGTGACGGGGAGCCCGCCGAGCACGTACTGGCCGTCGCCCGCACCGGCCGCGCCGATGGCGTCGGTCACGGCGGCGGTGCGCCCCGGGCCGGCGTACCGGGCGGCCAACCGGGCGACGGTGGGGTGCAGGTGGACCAGGTCGCAGATCAGCTCGACCACGACCCGGTCGTCGTCGAGGAGCGCCGCGATCGGCCCGGGCTCGCGGTGGTGGAGCGGGCGCATGGCGTTGAACAGGTGCGTGGCGACCCGCGCCCCGGCGTCCACCGCCGCGCGCGCCTGGTCGGCGGTCGCGTCGGTGTGCCCCACGGCCGCGAGCACCCCGGCCTCGACGAGACGGCGCACGGCGGGCAGGGCGTGGGGGAGCTCGGGCGCCAGTGTCACCATGCGCACGGTGCCCTCGCCCGCCGCCAGCAGCCGGTCGACCAGCTCCGGTTCCGGCGCGCGCAGGGCGGCCGGATCGTGGGCTCCGCACCGCCCCTCCGCCAGGAACGGGCCCTCCAGGTGGATGCCGGCCAGCAGGCCGGAGCGCACGGCCGGGCGCAGCGACCCGATCTGCCGGACCAGCTCCTCGGGTGCGGCCGAGACGAGGCTGGCCTGCAGGGTGGTGGTGCCGTGGCCCCGGTGGACGTCCACGGCGGTCGAGACCGCCTCGGCGGTCCCCTCGGTGAAGGAGGCGCCGCCGCCGCCGTGGCAGTGGATGTCCACGAAACCGGGAACCACCCAGCCGCCGGCGGCCTCCACCACCGAGCGGGCGGCGGGCGCCGGGCCCTCACCGACGGCGGTGATCCGGCCGCCGTCGATCGCGACCCACCCGGCCACCACACCCTGCGGCGTGATCACCCTGCCACCGGTGACCAGCGTGGACACCGTGCTGGCCCGGCTGGCCGAACCACGGACGTCGGAAGGCGTCCCACCCACTGCGTGCTCCCCAGGACGAACGTCGGCGGTCGCGAGGCGACCAGCCCGGCCGCCTAGTGGTCTACACCACCGGCGGTGCCGATGGCGAGTGGTTCCACTGAGCGGATGCACCCGGAGCGGCCGCGGCGGGCCCGGAGGGCACCGGTTCGCGCCGAGCGGAGGGAACCGAGGCCGGTGCCAGAGGGGCGCCCTGCGGGCGGGTGCGGGGCCGCCGGTCCTCCGGGCGGGTGGTGGGCGCGGCGCGGCGACGGGGGCTGCTGGGGACCTCGGCGTCGTCCTCGGGGCTAGGGGTCGACGCCGTCATGAGGTCCTCGCCGAGTCCGCCCATGTCGTGGCTGGTGGGGACGGCACGACGGTGACCAGGCCGTCGTGCGTCCGGGGCTGGAACCCCGTGAGCACGTCCTGGTCGCGCCGGGAGCACCTGGCCTGGCCAGCGTTCGCCGGCCAGGACGTGGAGGAGCACCACGACACCCGGTGGCGGGATTCGGGGGCGGCGGCGCCAGGGGGAGCCGGCTCCGAGCGGGTGGGGCGGGGTCAGCCCTGGCCCTGCCGGAGGATGGCCTGCAGGGCGTCGAGGGCGCGGGACGCGGTCGACTTCACCGTGCCCTTCGAGATGCCGGTGGCCTCCGCGATCTCCGCCTCCGACAGGTTGCCGTAGTACCGCAGCACCAGGACCTCACGTTGCCGGGGCGGCAGCTGCGCGAGCGCGCGCACCACGGTCTGGTGCTCGGCCGTCAGCATGGCCAGCGACTCCGCCGAGCGGGCGTTGGGGCTGTGCGGTGGCACGTACTCCCGCGCGGTCTTGCGGCGTCGCAGCACCGAGCGGCTGCCGTTGACGACGGCGGTGCGCAAGTAGCCCACGGCGGCGGCCGCGTCCCGGAGACCCGACCAGTTCCGGTGCAGGCCGGTGAACGCCTCCTGGACCACGTCCTCGGCGGTGGAGATGTCGTCGACCAGCAGGATCGCCAGCCGCACCATCCGCATCCGGTGCTGGCGGTAGAGGTCCTCCAGCGTCAACGGCGTCTGGGGGGCGGTGGGTCCGGACGTGTCGAGCTTCCTGAGGTGACCGAACGTGCGTTCGACCGATCGCTCAGTCGCGCCGGACCCCCGGCGGAACCTCTCCACACCCACGGGCTAGACGTTACCCAGGTACGCCGGGTGTTCGTAACCCAGACCGGCGAGCCGGGGCCCGCGGGGCGACGCGTCCCCGGGCCGCCGGCGGTGTCCGGTGTCGGCGGAGGGGATCGGCCAGGTCAGGTGCCGTCGAGGCACGCCGACGTCCGCGGAATTCGGCCACGGTGCCCTCTCCGGCGGAAAAAATCATGGAGAAATCCGATCTTCACTGGGTAGAGGGAATTGGCCTGCCTCCCGTGGCCGGTGCAACCGGGCTGCCGCACGATGGTTTCTGGCTGGGGAACAACAGGCCAGCCGGGAAATCACCGCAATTCGACGGAGGTCGGGACTGTGCGTATCGGAAAGAACGTCGCGAGGACTCTGGTTGTCGGCGCCGCCGTGGCCATGCCCCTGCTGATCTCTGCCCCCTCGGCCCTGGCCGGCGAGCAGGAGGGTGGCAAGGGCCACGGCAACAACCACGGCTACGGCCACGGCCACGGCAACAACCACGGCTACGGCCACGGCTGGGGTCCCCGTTTCCGCTTCGAGGCGGCTGACTGGTACAGCGTGAAGGTCAAGGTCAACTACGACGTGGAGTACGGCGGCTTCGAGTACGTCTCGATCGACTACTGATTTATTCGGTAGCGGACGAGGAATCTTCCTGAGGTTTTGGCAGGTCGCCCGCGCGGCCTGCCAAAACCTCTTTTTTTCGTTTTCGGCGCGGCTTGTCGGGTGTGTGCGGAATGCGCGTGGTCGACCGGCGGGTCGATCTCCGCCGTTCCCGTTCGCGCTCCACGGCCCGTGGTCACCCTGCGTACGTGGACGGGTGGGCATCTGTGATCTCGGTCGCCGCGGGTCCCGCGCGTGTCGGTGCCGGCGGCTGGTGTGGGCGGCGCCGGGGGAGGAGGGCCCGCGCGGTACGGTCCAGCGAACGATCGCAGGGAGGTACCCGTGGCCCGTTTCGCCGTCGAGTTCTCGTACAGCGCGGACACCGAGACCCGACACGCCGCCCGCCCCCGGCACCGCGACTACCTCGCGGCGCTCGCCGAGCGGGGGGTCCTCCTCGCCGCCGGGCCCTGGGCGGACGACACGGGTGCCCTGCTCGTCTACGAGGTGCCGGACGAGGCGGCCCTGCGGGAGGTGCTCTCGGCGGACCCCTACACCCCGGCCGGGGTGATCACGAAGACCCGGGTCCAGGAGTGGACCCCCGTGCTCGGGGCCTGGCTCGCGGCACCGGGGAGCTGAGCCCCCCCCGCTCGGGTGTCCGCTCGGAGCCCGGGTTCCCCCGGTGGACGTCGCATCGCGACGTCACGGCCAGCCGGGTCCCCCGCCGGTCGAGGCACCATCGGTCGGGCGCATGCGCCGTCCGGCCGGGTGGTGGCCGCCGTTCGGGCGAACGGGGCCTCCGAGGTCGGGGTCGTGCCGGCGGTTCGCTCGCCCTCCCCGGCTGAATCGTTCCCGCCACCCGTTATGTTGATCTCGCGCGGAACGTGTCGCCCGCCTGGGCGGCGGAGGAGTTCACGTCACCTTCGCCGACCCGCAGCCCCTAGGATTCACGCGCACGGAACGCCAGGGTTCCGCGTCGCCCGTCGACGTCGCGCAGAGGTACGCCCCGAGGAGGAGACCGATGCCCATCGCCACCCCAGAGGTCTACGCGGAGATGTTGGACCGGGCCAAGGCGAACGAGTTCGCCTACCCCGCCATCAACGTCACCTCGTCGGAGACACTGAACGCAGCGCTGCGCGGCTTCGCCGAGGCGGAGAGCGACGGCATCATCCAGGTGTCGACCGGCGGCGCGGAGTTCCTGTCCGGCACGAAGGTGAAGGACATGGTGACCGGCGCCGTCGCGCTGGCCGAGTTCGCGCACGTGGTGGCGGCCAAGTACCCGGTGAACATCGCGCTGCACACCGACCACTGCCCCAAGGACAAGTTGGACGGCTTCGTCCGCCCGCTGCTCGAGGTGAGCAAGGAACGCGTGAACCGGGGGGAGAACCCCCTGTTCCAGTCGCACATGTGGGACGGCTCGGCCGTTCCCGTCGACGAGAACCTGGAGATCGCCAGGGACCTGCTCGCCAGGGCGGCCGAGGCCCGGATCATCCTGGAGATCGAGGTCGGTGTGGTGGGCGGTGAGGAGGACGGCGTCGACAACGAGATCAACGACAAGCTGTACACCTCGCCGGAGGACTACCTGAAGACCGTCGACGCCCTGGGCAGCGGTGAGAACGGCCGCTACCTGCTCGCCGCGACCTTCGGCAACGTGCACGGGGTCTACAAGCCGGGCAACGTGAAGCTCCGCCCCGAGATCCTCAAGCAGGGCCAGGACGTCGTCTCGAAGAAACTGGGCCTCCCCGAGGGTTCGAAGCCCTTCGACCTCGTCTTCCACGGCGGCTCCGGCTCCCTGCTCGAGGAGATCCACGAGGCCGTGTCCTACGGGGTCGTGAAGATGAACATCGACACCGACACCCAGTACGCGTTCACCCGTCCGGTGGCGGCCCACATGTTCAGCAACTACGACGGCGTGCTGAAGATCGACGGTGAGGTCGGGAACAAGAAGGTCTACGACCCCCGCAGCTACCTCAAGGCCGCCGAGCAGGGCATGGCGGCCCGGGTGGCGCACGCCTGCGAGAACCTGCACTCCGCCGGTCGCATGATCGCCGGCTGAGCCGCCCGCGCCCCCGCCCCGGTGCCCCCGGCGGGGACCGGGGCGGGGGGCGGAGCGGGCCGGTGGTGCGCGGCCCGACAGAATGCCGTCATGAGCCACACGAATCTGCTCGGTCCGGACCCGACACTGCTGCCCGAGTTCACCGAAGCCCAGGCCGAACTGGACTCCGGCACCGACCCCGGGGACGTGGCGCGAGCTCACCCGACCTTCAGCGCCGCCTGGGCGGCGCTCGCCGAGCGGGCGCTGGAGCAGGGCGACCCGGTCGCCGCCTACGCCTACGCCAGGACCGGCTACCACCGGGGTCTCGACCAGCTGCGCCGAGCCGGGTGGAAGGGGCACGGCCCCGTGCCGTGGCGTCACCGGCCCAACCAGGGGTTCCTGTCGGCACTGGCCGCCCTCGCGTTCGCGGCGGAGCGGATCGGTGAGCAGGACGAGTTCGAACGCTGCCGCCAGTTCCTGGTGGACTCCGACCCGGAGGCCGCCGTCGCCACCGGGTTGTCGGGGGACTGACCGAGGCGGCCGGCCGGAGCGGCGCGCTGGCGTCGCCCAGGGGTGGGAACCGCCCGAAAGGAGCGATGGGTGTTGCCGGACAACGACTACGCGTTCGACAGCAGGTGGGAGGTGCCCGGTCTCGTCGCCGACATCGCCGAGGTCCTCTTCGACCCGATGACCCTGCCCGAGTGGTGGCCGTCGGTGTACCGGACGGTCGACCGGGTGGACGGTTCCCCGCCCGACGCGCCCCCGGCCGTCGGCTCGGTCTACGACCTCCACACCACGGGCTGGCTGCCCTACACGCTCCGCTGGCGGCTCACCGTGGAGTCCGTGGGGCGGGACACCTGCTCGCTGACGGCGAGTGGCGACCTCGTCGGCCGGGGGGTGTGGAGGTTGCGGCAGCTGACCCCCACCGAGACGGAGGTCCGCTTCGACTGGCGGGTGCGGGCGGACAAGCCCCTCCTCCGGAACCTGTCCACCCTGGTGAAACCGGTGTTCGCCGCGAACCACCAGTGGGCGATGCGGCAGGGGGGGCGCAGCCTCCGGCTCGCGGTCGCCC
>NZ_AGVX02000264.1 GCF_000239155.1 Actinoalloteichus spitiensis RMV-1378 | reverse complement strand
CACCCCCCACCCCGTCCTCCCCTCCTCCCCCGCCGAGGGTCGCACCGGAGGGTCCGCTGGCCGACTACGCGGAACTGCCCGGCGAGGAGGTCATCGCCAAGGCGGAGCTGCCGATCCAGGAGGCGATCGACCGGAACCTGCCGGACGGGGCCGAGGCCCAGTTGCTCGCCGACAACGGCGGCACCGCCGTGCTCGGCCTGGTCCGCAAGCACAACGAGACCGAACTGATCCGGGGGATCTGGGCCTTCCAGGCCGACGGTGGCGCCGGTGAACTCCTCGACGCCGTCGACCAGTTCTACGGCCAGGCCGGGCACGACGAGTTCGGGGACCTGCCCAACGGGGTTCGCGGTCGCTACCTGGCACCCCCCGAGGACGCCGAGAACCCGATCTACACCTTCCGGGCCCACTACGTCGCCGGCGGAGCCGTGATCCGCGTCGAGGCGTTCGGCCCCGACGAGGAGGCGGCCCGGGAGGCGTTCCTCGCCCTGTTGCGGGAGCAGACGACCGAACACGCCCCGGAGTGACCACCCTGCCCGCCGGCCGCCCGCCCGGCACAGTCAAGATCGACTCGTCGGGTGGTCGCCCGGCGGGCGGGGCGAGGGCGCCACACGTGGCGGGACGCACCGCGTGACCGACGGAACGGCGAGCAGAGGCTGAGGAACACGTGCGAGACGGCATCGAGTACGCGGACGGCGCCGAGGACGAGGTGCTGACGATCCTCCGGAACGCCCGGGACGTGAGCGCCGGCTCACCGGAGCTGGCGGCCGGTGTCACGAGCTGGGAGACGGCGTACCACCTGCACCCGCAACGGATCGGGCTGTTGGCACCACTGCGCCTCCGCCCGGGGATGAGCGCCCTCGACCTCGGGTGCGGATCGGGCGTGCTGACCAGGGCACTGGCCGAGGCCGGTCTTGACGTGCTCGGCATCGAGGGGGAGGCGCCCCGGGCCGAGGCGGCCGAGGAACGCTGCCGTGACCTCGCCGGCGCGCGGATCGTCCAGGGCGACGTGGTGTCCGCGCTGGCGGCCGAGGGCCAGGAGGGAAGCGCCGACCTCGCCGTGCTGTGCGGCCTGGTGGAACACGCGGTGCACCTGGGCACTCCGCCGGCCGACCTGCTGCGGGCCACCGCCTCGGCGCTCGCCCAGGACGGCGTGCTGGCCCTGGCGATCGAGAACCAGCTCGGGCTCGGCTACCTGTTGGGGCAGCCGGAGCCGCACCACGACCGTTCCTACCTGGGACTGGCCGACTACCCCGCGGCCGGTTTCCCCGGGGAGGGGCGTGGGCCGCGCACCTGGACCCGCAGGGTTCTCGGTGACATGCTGCGCTCGGCCGGCCTGCCCGCCCAACGCTGGCTGCTGCCGTTCCCCGACTACAAGCTGCCTCGCGTGATCCTGGACGAACGCGCCTACGCGGGTCGGGGAGCCGCGGACCTGGCGGACAAGCTCGTGCGCCACCCGCTGTTGGGCGCCTTCGGTGGCGGCGAGGTCGCGGCACCGGCTCGCTCGCTGCACCGCATGGCAGCGGCCGAGGGTTTCGGCGCGGCCACCGCCCCCAGTTTCCTGGTGCTGGCGGCGAGGTCGGAGGAGGCGCTGGCCCGGCTGGTCGATCCGGCGCTGGGCTGGATCGTGACGATGGGCCGGCTGCCCGAGTGGCGGCGGGTGCGCCGCCTGGACACCGACCTGGTGCTCCGCCCGGTGCCGGATGCCGCGGGCCTCCGCCGGGACCGCCGGGACGGGGACCGGGGCGCGGAGGGCGGCCAGACGTCCCGGTGGCTGCGGCAGCGGGAGAGCGGCGACGAGCCCTGGTTGACGGGCGCACCGCTGGACCGGCACATCCTGGACAGCCTGAACTCCGGGAACCTGAAGCAGACGACGATCCTGCTGCGGGGCTGGCGGGACGCCATCCTGCACAACGCGAGGGAACTCGCCGACTCCGACCCCCGCCACCCCTACCTGCCCGGCCACCCGGGCAAGCCGGTGCTCCCCGCCGACTTCCTCGACGTCCACCCCGGCAACTTCATCATCGCCGACGACGGTGGCGCGCACCGCATCGACCGCGAGTGGGTGGCGGGCACCGGTGTCGACGCCGAACTGGCGCTGTTGCGCGCGTTGTTGGAGTTCGCCAGGGAGATCACCGCCACCGGTTCCGCCCACCCCTGGGGGCACGGCGCGAGCATCCGGGACGTGCTGACGGAACTGTGCGGCCTGGTGGACCTGACGTCGGTGCTCGACGAACGGTGGTTCGAACTGCTCGCCGCCGAGGAGGGCTTCCAGGAGGTCGTGAGCGGGCCACGTCCCCCGGCGTCCGCCCCGCTCGAACAGGAGACGACGGCGACGGCACCGGTGCCGATCTGGTCCGTCGCGGGCGGCCTGCCGGGCGTGCGTGCGACGCTCGACGCGCACCGCAAGTTGCTGGCCGACTTCGAGGAGGCCCACCGGCGGTTGGCCGCCAGCGACGGCGACCTGGACCGCACGCGCACCGAGCTGGCGCAGCTGCGGGACGAGTTCCGCCGTGAGCTCGGGGAGCTGGAGAACCACCTCGAACGGGTCGAGGAGGACCGGGAGGCGCTGCTGCTCCGGCTGGCCGAGGCCACCCAGCAGCTCGACCAGGTCCAGGAGCGGGCCGCGCAGCTCGACCAGCGGTTCGCCACCGCACTGGCGGAGCTGTCGGACACGGTTCGCGAGGCGAGCGCCGCCTACGCGGAGAACGAACGGCTGATGGCGGCCGAGAGCGAGGCGAGGCAGCGGCTCGCCCGCACCCGGTCCCGGTTGGACAAGCTGGAGTCGGCCGGCCTGGTCAGCCTCGGCCACCGCTACGTGTGGCCGGCGTTGCGGGCGGTGCGGGGCACGCGGGACCTGGTCCTCGGTCGCGGCGGCGAGGAGCCGGACGGCGTGTTACGCCGGTTGCACGGCTACTTACCGCCGGCGGCGCAGCTGGCCGCGACCCGCATCCGCAAGCAGACCAGGGCCGCCCGGGACGCCGCCCTGCACTGGGATGTGCCGGTTCCGGACGAACCGGTGCTGGTGGGGCGGGGTCAGGTGGTGGAGCTGTCGGGCTGGGTGGCCCACGCCGACCTCCCGATCCGTCGGGTCTGGCTGCTCGTGGACGGCCGGGAACACCCGGTCAACTACGGCTACTCCCGCCCCGACGTGCACAGCGCGCTGAACGCCGCCGGCGTCGCCGTCTCCGAGAACACCGGTCTGCTGGTGTCCGTTCCCCTGGCCCCGGTCACCGCGCCCGCCTCCTACCAGTTGTGCCTGCGGGTCGAACTGGCCGACGGTAGTCGGCTGTACCGGGACCTGCCGGAGCTGCGGGTCGCCCCCGGCACCGGGATCCGACCGGTCCAGGTCGAGTGGCCCGTCCCCGCCGGTTCCCGGGTGGCCGTGGCGATGGCGACCTACGAACCCGAACCGGGGTTCCTCGCCGAACAGCTCGACTCCCTCCGCGCCCAGAGCCACCAGAACTGGGTGTGCGTGATCGCCGACGACGCCTCCTCCCCAGCTGCACGGGCCTCGATCCGGGAGCTGATCGGTGGGGACGAACGGTTCGTGCTGGTGGAGCACGACGAGAACGTCGGTTTCTACCGGAACTTCGAGCGAGCCATGCGGCTGGTCCCCGCGGACGCGGACGCGGTCGCCCTGTGCGACCAGGACGACGTGTGGGACACCGACAAGCTCCAGGTGCTGCTCGCCGAGCTGGAGGACCCCGGCGTGGCGCTGGCCTACGCGGACATGCGCCTGGTGGACCAGGCCGGGACGGTGTTCGCGGACTCCTTCTGGAACAGGCGCCGCAACCAGTGGGAGGACCTGATCTCCCTTCTCCTGTTGAACACGGTGACCGGTGGGGCATCGCTGGTCAGGGCGGAACTGGTGCGGGACGCCGTGCTGCCGTTCCCGCCCCGCCACACCGTGGCGTTCCACGACCACTGGACCGCGTTGTGCGCGTTGGCCACCGGGCGGATCGCGTTCGTGGACCGGCCGCTCCAGTCCTACCGGCAGCACGACGCGAACGTGTCCGGCCGGCGGGAGGAGAACCTCGACGCCGTGCTGCCCACCAGCGACCTCCGGCTGGTGCTGTCCTCGCTGGGCGTGTTCGGTCGGCTCACCGACGCCCAACGTGAACTGCTCGACGTGGGCGCCGCCAACCACCTGCCGGCGCTGGCCCAGTTCGCGGGGACGCTCCTGGTGAGGTTCCGCAACGAGCTGGACGAGCGGACGCGTGCTCAGCTGGTGCGGCT
>NZ_AGVX02000265.1 GCF_000239155.1 Actinoalloteichus spitiensis RMV-1378 | reverse complement strand
GCGGCGGCTGCGGCTGGCCGGGGTGCGGCTGGCCGAACTGCTGCGGCGGCTGGCCGTGGACCTGGGGCCCGGGCTGCTGCCCGTACTGCGGGCCACCGGTGGGCTGCTGGAGCTGCGGCGCGGCGGGCGCCCCACCGGTGAGGGATCCGAAGGCACCGGACAGCGACGGGGTGGCGCGGGCGTTCGGGTCGTCGACCTCGAAGTAATCGGCCTTGGTGATCTTGGCCATGCCCGCGACGATGGAGGAGGGGAACGACTCGACCCTGGTGTTCAGCGCCCGCACGTTGCCGTTGTAGAAGCGGCGACCGGCGGCGATCCGGTCCTCGGTCTCGGCCAGCTGCTTCTGGAGGTGCAGGAAGTTCTGGTTCGACTTCAGCTCGGGGTAGCTCTCCGCGATGCCGAAGAAACCGCGCAGCGCTCCGGACAGCTGCTGCTCGGCCTGCCCCTGGTCGTGGACGCTGGCGTGCGCCTGGCGGGCCTGCATCGCCTGCGACCTGGCGGCGATCACCTGTTGCAGCGTCGTCTGCTCGAAGTGGGCCGAGGCGCGCACCGTCTCCACCAGGTTGGGGATGAGGTCGTGACGTCGTTGGAGTTCGACGTCGACCTGCCGCCAGGACTCCTCGACGGTGTTCCGCTGGGCGATGAACCGGTTGTAGCTCACGACGTAGCCGATTCCGACCACGACCGCGAGCACGAGCAGGACCACGAGGATCACGAGCAGGGCATCCACGCCCGCAGGCTACCCGCCCACGCGGGTCGGGAAGAGGTCTCCGGGAAAAAAGTCCGACGCGAACCTCACACCGCCCCCGCCGGGACGCACCGCCGCCGCGCGGCTCCGGCCCACCCCGGTCGCCGGGGGACGCGCTCAGAGCCCCAGGTCGTCGAGATCCAACAGGTAGCGGTAGGGCAGGCCCTCCGCCTCGATCCGGTCACGCGCCTCGGTCTGCCGGTCCACCACCGTGGCCACGCCCACCACCTCGGCGCCCCCGGCTCGCAGCGCCTCGACGGCCGTCAGCACGCTGCCGCCGGTGGTGGAGGTGTCCTCCACCGCGAGCACCCGCCGGCCGGCGACGCTCGGCCCCTCGATCTGCCGCTGCATGCCGTACTGCTTGGTGGCCTTCCGCACGACGAAGGCGTCCAACGCGAGGCCCTCGGTCGCCGCAGAGTGCAGCATGGCGCCCGCCACCGGATCCGCCCCGAGGGTGAGCCCACCGACCGCCTGGAAGTCCCAGTCGCTGGTGAGCTGCCGCAGCAGCCGACCGATCAGCGGCGAGGCCTGGTGGTGCAGCGTCGCCCTGCGCAGGTCGACGTAGTAGTCGGCCTCGGCGCCGGAGGACAGGGTCACCGTGCCGTGGACGACCGCGAGCTCCCGCACCAGGCGGGCCAGCCGAGCCTTGTCCTCGGGATCCACGTTCGGGGTGGGGGAGTTCGATGCCGCCGCTTCTCGCACGGTTCGCTAGCTTCGCACAGCCCCGGACCGGCACCGGGCGCTGGTCCGGGGGGCCACCCCTGTCGCGGGCCGGCTCAGTCCCGGCCGCGGGCGGTGCGGCCGGCGACGCGGCGGACCAGCCAGCGGGGCAACAGCCGGGACACCGAGGCCAACGCCTTGTACTGGTTGCCCGGTACCGAGATCGTGCGGCCCCGGCGCAGGTCGCGCAGGCCCTCGTGCACGACGAAGTCCGCGTCCAACCGGAACGCCCCGGGAAGCCCGGACATGTCGATGTCGGCCCGCTCGTGGAATTCCGTCCTCGTGAACCCCGGGCACAACGCGAGGAGGCGGACCCCGCTGTCCCGGGCCCCGGCTGCCAAGCCCTCGGTGAAGGACGTCACCCAGGCCTTGCTGGCGGTGTAGGTGGAACCCCGGCCCGGCAGGAAGCCGGCGATGCTGGACACGTTGATGATGTCCCCGCCCCGCCGCGCCAGCATTCCGGGCAGCGCGGCGTGGGTCAGCTGGAGCACCGCGGTGACGTTGACCTCCAGCTGCGAGCGCAGCGCGGAGAACTCGTTCCGCTCGAAGTGCCCGCCCGTGGAGAAGCCGGCGTTGTTGACCAGCAGGTCCACCGGCCGTTCCTCGTCCCGGAGGCGCGTGGCCACCCGGTCGCGGTCGCCGGCCTCGGCGAGGTCGGCCGTGATCGTCTCGGTGTCGACCCCGTAGCGGTCGCCGAGTTCGGCGGCCAGGGAACTCAGCTTCGACTCGGTCCGGGCGACCAGGACGACGTCGTACCCCTCTGCGGCGAGGCGGCGGGCGAAGGACAACCCGATTCCCGAGGTTGGACCGGTGATCAGCGCGGTGGGCATGCACCGCACGGTAACAACCTGAACGAGTGATGGGGGTGAGTCGCCCGGACTCCGGCTCCCCTCGGGGACGGGTTGGGGACGCGTTCGCCCGACGGCGCGGTCAGGACTGGCTCGAAGGCCGGAAGATGCGTTCGTCCTCCTGGTCGACGGTGAGGGCGTGGGTGCGCTGCTGCTCCCGCTCCTCCTCGTCCACGGGGTCGATCAGGTCGGCGATCTCCCCGACGTCGCGCAGCAGCCGCTCCAGGCGGGAGGGCGAGGCGTTGGCGGGCGCGGCCGCCAGCACCCACTCCTTCTCCAACCAGACCACGGTGACGTCGTCACCGACCTCCTCCGCGGCCTCGACGAGGTCCGGGGTGATCAGCTGGCGGGCGGCCGAAAGCTGGGTGACGAAGGCGTACCGGGAACCGACCGGTCCGAGGAGGTCCAGACCCGACTCCTGCGGAACGGGGACGCTGGGCAGCCAGAGCTCGACCACGACGTCGTACTGCTGCCGGCAACGCACGGCGACCAGCACGGCCCCGGCCTTCCCGCCCGCCTCGTGGTCGAACACGTACACCTGGCGCCGGCCGTCGGCGGTGAAGGTGGAGCCCGCGACCACGTCGCTGGCGACGCCACCGTTCTGCGCCGCGAGGTAGCCGTGGCTCCACCGGGTCGGCAACACCTGGTCGCTCTCCGCGAACTGCCAACCGCGCAACGCCGCCCATCGGCGCCGTTCCCGGTTGCGGGCGCTGCGTTGCGCCGTATCGGTGGCGAGCAGCGCGGCACCCGCCATGGCGAACACTACGGCCGCCGTGAACCAGACCCAAGTCGGCATCCCCACACTCCGCAGGGTAGCGAGCCGGGGCACGTTCACGAAGATCGAATGCCCGGTTGTTCGCCAAATGACCGGAAGTAGCGGCCTCCGACGGCGAACTCGCTGCTCAGGGCGCGGCGGCCCCCACCGGGTTGGCGGTGCCCGGGCGGGTCGGGGTCAGACCCGCCCGGTGACCAGCAGGCGGTCGGCGCTCGGTGCGCTGTCGTCGACCTCCACGACCACCTCGTTGCCGTCCCGGATCTCGCCGGACAGCAGCTTCCTGGCCAACTGGTCGCCGATCGCGGTCTGCACCAGCCGGCGCAGCGGCCGTGCGCCGAAGACCGGGTCGAAACCGTTGAGGGCGAGCCAGTCCTTGGCCGCCGGCGACACGGTCAGCGTCAGGCGGCGCTGCCCCAACCGCCGTCCCAGGGCCTCGATCTGGATGTCGACGATGCTGGTCAGCTCCTCGGTGGACAGCGAGTGGAAGACGACGAGGTCGTCGAGCCGGTTGAGGAACTCGGGCTTGAAGTGCCGGCGGACGACGGCCAGGACGGCGTCCCGCCGTTCCCGTTCCCCCAGGGTCGGATCGGCGATGGCCTGCGACCCGAGGTTGGAGGTGAGCACCAGGATCGTGTTCCGGAAGTCGACGGTGCGCCCCTGCCCGTCGGTGAGCCGGCCGTCGTCGAGCGCCTGGAGCAGGATGTCGAAGACGTCCGGGTGCGCCTTCTCCACCTCGTCGAGCAGCACCACCGAGTAGGGGCGGCGGCGGACGGCCTCGGTCAGCTGCCCGCCCTGGTCGTAGCCGACGTACCCGGGCGGGGCGCCCACCAGCCGCGCCACCGAGTGCTTCTCGGAGTACTCCGACATGTCCACGCGGATCATGGCGCGTTCGTCGTCGAACAGGAAACCGGCGAGCGCCTTGGCCAGTTCGGTCTTGCCCACGCCCGTGGGGCCGAGGAAGAGGAACGAGCCGGTGGGGCGGTCCGGGTCCGCCACTCCCGCCCTGGCCCGGCGGACGGCGTCCGAGACCGCCCGCACCGCCTCGGCCTGGCCGATCACCCGGGCCCCGATGGCCTCCTCCATCCGCAGCAGCTTCGTCGTCTCCCCCTCGAGCAACCGGCCGGCGGGGATGCCCGTCCAGGCGCTGACGACCTCGGCGACGTCGTCGGAGGTCACCTCCTCCTGGAGCATGACCTGCTGCTCCCGGCCGTTCTGGGTGGCGGCGGCGAGTTCCTTCTCCAGGCTCGGGATGCGCCCGTAGCGCAGCTCCGCCGCGCGCCCGAGGTCACCGTCCCGTTCGGCCCGTTCGGACTCGCCGCGCAACTGTTCGAGCTGGCCCTTGAGTTCCCGCACCCGGTCGATGGAGGTCTTCTCGTTCTGCCAGCGGGCGGTGAGGCCGGCCAGAGCCTCCCGGCGCTCGGCGAGCTCGGACCGCAGGGCGGCCAACCGCTCGCGCGACGCCTCGTCCGCCTCCTTGGCCAGTGCCATCTCCTCGATCTCGAGCCGCCGCACGGCCCGTTCCACCTCGTCGATCTCCACCGGGCGGGAGTCGATCTCCATGCGCAGGCGGGACGCGGCCTCGTCCACCAGGTCGATCGCCTTGTCCGGCAGGAACCGCGCGGTGATGTACCGGTTGGACAGGGCGGCCGCCGCGACGAGGGCGCTGTCGGTGATCCGCACCCCGTGGTGCACCTCGTAGCGCTCCTTGAGGCCCCGCAGGATCCCGACCGTGTCCTCCTCGGAGGGTTCTCCCACCATGACCTGCTGGAAGCGCCGTTCCAGGGCCGGGTCCTTCTCGATGTGCTCCCGGTACTCGTCGAGCGTGGTCGCCCCGACCATCCGCAGCTCGCCCCTGGCCAGCATCGGTTTGATCATGTTGCCGGCGTCCATGGCGCTCTCACCGGTGGCTCCCGCCCCGACGATGGTGTGCAGCTCGTCGATGAAGGTGACCACCTGGCCGGCCGAGTCGGTGATCTCCTTGAGCACCGCCTTGAGCCGCTCCTCGAACTCGCCCCGGTACTTCGCGCCGGCGACCATCGACCCGAGGTCGAGCCCCACCACCCGCTTGCCCCGCAGCGACTCCGGGACGTCACCGGCCACGATGCGTTGGGCCAGGCCCTCGACGATGGCGGTCTTGCCGACGCCGGGCTCCCCGATCAGCACCGGGTTGTTCTTCGTCCGGCGCGAGAGCACCTGGACCACCCGGCGGATCTCGGTGTCCCGACCGATCACCGGGTCCAACTCGCCCCGGCGGGCGCGTTCGGTGAGGTCGACGCCGTACTTCTCCAGCGCCTGGTACGTGGTTTCCGGGTCGGGGGTGGTGACGCGGGCCGAGCCGCGGACCCGGGTGAAGGCCTCGCGGAGGCCGTCAGGGGTGGCGCCGTGGTCGCGCAGGAGGTCGGCCACCCGACCGCCCTCCTTGGCCAGCCCGACCAGCACGTGCTCCGTGGAGACGTACTCGTCGCCCATCTCGGTGGCCAGCCGCTGGGCGTGGGTGACGGAGCGGACCGCCTCGGGCGACAGCTGGGGAGCGTTCACCGTGGCGCCGGTGGCGGAGGGCAAGCTGGCCGTGAGGCGCTCCAGGTCACCGCGCAACGCGGCCGGGTCGGCGCCGACGGCGGAGAGCAGCGGCGACGCCACTCCGTCCCCCTGGGCGAGCAGGGCCCCGAGCAGGTGGGCCGACGACACGTCGGGGTTGCCGGCCAACGTGGCGGCCTGTGCGGCAGCGGAGATCGCCTGCTGGACCTTCGTGGTCGGATTGAACGCGTCCATCCCTCACCTCGTCAGCTCGTACACCTGGTCGGCTCCCGGGGCTCCGAGCCCCGACCGGAGCCGCGCCCTCGCCCGGCTCCGCTCATCCACACGTCCAACGTCAGAAAAGTTGAGCCAGTTCCACTCAACCACGTATCCGGGTGTGGTGTGGACCACCCAAGCACGGACGCGAACTCGCCCCCCGGCGGGCGCACCGGGGGGCGAGCGGTCGTCGGAAGCGCGTCGACGTCAGACGGTCAGCCCGAACACCCAACCGGCGAGGGCGTACATGGTGAGGGTGATCAGCACGATGGCGATGAGGTTCAACCAGAGCCCCGCCCGCACCATCTGCCCGATCCGCACATACCCGGACCCGAAGGCGATCGCGTTGGGCGGCGTCGCCACCGGCAGCATGAAGGCGCAGGTGGCGGCGAGGGCTACCGGTATGGCCAAGGTCATCACGTCCAGCCCGAGCCCGAGGGCCACCCCGCCCATGATCGGCAGGAAGGTCGCGGCGGTCGCCGTGTTGCTGGTCAGCTCGGTCAGCGCCAGCACGAGCACGGTCACCCCGGCCACCAGGAGCACCACCGGGATGGCGCCAACGCCGGCGACCTGCTCTCCGATCCACTCGCTCAGCCCGGTCGCCGAGAACTGGCTCGACAGGCTCAGACCCCCACCGAAGAGCAACAGCACGCCCCACGGGATCTCCTTGGCGGTCTGCCAGTCGAGTACCGCCACCCCCTTCCTCGGGGCGACGGGGAGGACGAAGAGGATCACCGCCACCGCCATCGCGATCACGGCGTCGATGTTGCTCGCCCCGGTGACGAGGGGCAGGAAGATCCACGAGAGGGCGGCGAGGACGAACACCGCCAGCACCATCCACTCAGCCCGGCTGACAGGGCCCAGCGCGGCGAGTTCGCGGCGGATGAGTTCGCGGCCGCCGGGGATGTTCCTGATCCGCGGGGGAAACACGAAGCGGGTCAGCACCAGCCACGCCAGCAACATGAAGACCACCGCGAGCGGAACCCCGACGAGCATCCACTGCCCGAAACCGATGTGGATGTCGTGGGAGTCGCGGAGGTAACCCACCATCAGGGTGTTGGGGGGAGTTCCGATGATGGTTCCCAGCGAGCCAATGGACGCCGCGTAGGCGATTCCCAGCATCAGCGAGGTCCCGAAGTTGGTGTCGCCCTCACCCTTTCCGAGCTGCCGGACCAGGCCGAGCACCGAGAGACCGATGGGCAGCATCATCACCGCCGTGGCGGTGTTCGAAACCCACATGGAGATGAAGCCGGTCGCCAGCATGAAGCCGCCCACCAGTCGGCGAGGACTGGTCCCGACGGCGAGCACCGTCGCCAGGGCGAGCCGCCGGTGCAGGTTCCACCGCTGCATCGCCAGCGCGAGCATGAAACCGCCCATGAACAGGAAGATGACGTCGTTGGCATAGGGACTCGCCGCATCACCCACCTCGGCGATCCCGAGCGCGGGGAAGAGCACCAGCGGCACCAACGCGGTCGCGGGCAGTGGGATGGCCTCCGTCATCCACCACACGGCCATCAGCACGGCTACCGCCGCGGTACCGCGTCCCGCCGGGGAGAGGGAGTCGGGGAGCGCGAGGAAGGCCGCCAGCGCGAGCACGACGCCGAGCCCGAGGCCTATCCACCGCCTCCGAACCGTGGCCGGGGGTTCGGCGGCCGCGGAGATCCGCTGGTCAGCAGCCCCCGCACCGGTCTCACCCTCGGTCACGGGGACTCGCCCCCGAGACTCCTCCGCGTGGGGTTCGCGCCCGGTCTGGTCCACCCGCCACCTCCCGTGAGTCACTGAGTGCGAAAAATACCCCAGACGTGTGACTCGTACCACTTCCACCGGTGGCGACCCTCGCCCCTCGACCCTCGCCCCGCCCAGCGCGCAGGCGCCCCTGGCCCATCGGGACGATCGCGAGGCGTTCGAGCAGGAGCCGACTGTCGACCACGGGACCAGCCGGCCGCGGAGCGGCGAGTCCACGCTCATCGTCGGCGTGGCGGGGACCCGCCAGGAACCACCGGCGCGACGGCACTCTCCCAGAAGGAGCAATCGTGAACCATCCGTGATACGGATCACTACGGACGGCGACCAGGAACCCGGCAGCGTTCCCGTGGCTAGGGCATACGCCACCGCAATCAACCGAAACGGGGCAGTAACAATTGTTACGCTCCGCATCAAATTCGGCCCGCCCTCTTGCGGTGAACCGGGGTTTCCCCGTGCACTGTCATGCCATGTCACACATCACGACGGCGACCCCGCCGCCAAGTCCGCCAACCGGCGACCCGGCACCCGTCCTCCTCGCGCAGGACGGCGGAGTCCTTTCCGGCGTCGAGGACGCCATCAACAGCGTCTTCGCACCCATCGAGTCATTCACGTCGTCCATCATCTTCGCCGAGATCACGGTCTTCGGAGCGGCGTTCCCGGTCATCGTCGCCTGGCTGGTCATCGCGGCAGCGGTGTTCACCGCGTACTTCGGCCTGGTCCAGCTCGGCAAGTTCCGGCTCGCGATCCAGATCGCGCGTGGGAAATACACGCGCAACGACGAGCCTGGGGAGATCACGCACTTCCAGGCCCTCTCCTCGGCGCTGTCGGGGACGGTCGGCCTTGGCAACATCGCGGGCGTCGGCGTGGCGGTCACCGTCGGTGGCCCTGGCGCGACGTTCTGGATGATCCTCGCCGGGCTCCTGGGCATGTGCACGAAGTTCGTCGAGTGCACCCTGGGCGTGAAGTACCGCAAGATCGACGCGGACGGCACCGTCCACGGCGGCCCCATGTACTACCTCCGCCAGGGCATCGCCGAGCGCTTCCCCAACGGCTTCGGCCGCTCGCTGGGCAAGGTGCTGGCGATCGGCGCCTCGGTGATGCTGCTGTTCTTCGCCCTCGCCGGCGGGAACATGTTCCAGGCCAACCAGACCTTCGCCCAGTTGCGTTCGGTGACCGGTGGTGAGGACGGTCTCCTCGGTGGAGGGGGAGCCGCCTTCATCTTCGGACTACTACTCGCTGGCCTCGTGGCGCTGGTCATCGTCGGTGGGATCAAGTCGATCGGCAAGGTGACCTCGCGGCTCGTGCCGACGATGGGCGTCATCTACGTGCTGGCCTGCCTCGTGGTCATCCTCGTGAACGTCAATGAGGTGCCACGCGCCTTCGGTGAGATCGTCTCCGGCGCCTTCGCCCCCGAGGGCGTCGCGGGCGGAGCGCTGGGCGTGATGATCATCGGGTTCCAGCGAGCCGCCTTCTCCAACGAGGCCGGCGTGGGGTCGGCACCGATCGCGCACGCGGCGGTCCGCACCCGCCACCCGGTCACCGAGGGGCTCGTGGCGCTGCTGGAGCCCTTCGTCGACACCGTGATCATCTGCACGATGACGGCGCTGACGATCGTGATCGCCAGCACGGACTTCTGGCACGACGCCAAGGCGGCGGTGGCTGCTGGGGCTGACAGCCCGGAGGGCGTGACGGTGACGTCCAACGCCTTCGAGACCGTGCTGCCGTGGTTCCCCTACGTCCTGATGGTCGCGGTCGCGCTGTTCGCCATCTCCACGATGATCACCTGGAGCTACTACGGCGAGAAGGCCTGGAACCACCTGTTCGGAGCAGGTCGACTGAGCTCGGCGACCTACCGCACGGTCTACTGCGCCCTCATCGTGTGCGGAGCGGTCCTCACCCTGGGTCCGGTGCTCGACTTCGCGGACGCGGTGTTGTTCGGGGTGGCGTTCTTCAACATCGTGGGGCTCTACCTGCTCGCACCCGTCGTCAAGCGCGAGCTGAAGGACTTCCTCGGCAAGCTGAAGTCCGGGGAGATCCGCCCGGTGGACCAGGACACCTCCGGATCGGCGGCGGGCTCGCCGCCAGAGGCCTCCGACCGGGAGAAGGACGGCGTGGGCTGAGGTTGCCCACACCGGGGGTGACACCGGCAGTTATCCACAGACACGCCCGGCCGGACTCGGGTTTTCCACCGGATATCCCCAACTGATCCCCAGTTATCCCCAGGTATCCACAGCCAGTCCACGCCAAATCCACAGTTCCGCCCCAAGTTGTCCACACACCCTGTGGATAACTTGGGGCGGTCCCCTGTGGGCTGTGGAGTTATCCACAGTCGGTGGACAACTCCACAGGGTGACACCGTCCAGGTGAGGGCCGGGGCGGACGGGCAGCACCATGACCCTCGGTCAGGGGCGCTCCCCCGACCGTGCCGACGCCGACGCCGCCAGCACGCCGGAACTCGACCCGGGCGTGGCCTTCCCGGCGGGTTCCTCGTCGACGGTGGTCCGCAGCGGCACCTCCCGGATGCCGAGGACCGCGAACAACGTCACCAGGGCGACCAGCGCGGCGGCGAGGAAGACGGTTCCGGTGGCGTCACCGAACGCCGCCATCACCTCGGCGCGCACCCCCTCGGGAAGCACCGCGAGATCCAGGGACGCGCTCTGGCCGCCTCCCGTCCCCACCCGGGCGGCCACGCTGGCGGACAGCACGGCGCCGAGCGCCGACACGCCGGAGGCGCCTCCGAGGGATCGGAAGAAGGTGACCAGGGCCGTCGCCGATCCGAGGTCACGGGCGGGAACGGTGTTCTGCACGGCCAGGACGAGGTTCTGCGCGCACAACCCCACCCCCGCGCCCACGACGGCGAGGAACACCCCCACCAGCACCAGGTCCGTCCGGTGGTCGATCGTCGCCAACAGACCGAGCCCGACGGGCAGCGCCACCGATCCCACCAGCAGGAACCGCTTCCACCGACCGAACCTGCTGATCAGCTGGCCGGAGAAGGTGGACGTGAGCGCCAGCGTCAGCACCAGCGGGATGGTCATCAGCCCGGCGACCGTCGGCGAGTAGCCCCTCGCCACCTGGAAGTACTGGCCGATGAACACCGGAACACCGAACATCGCCACCCCCAGCCCGACGCCGGCGACCACGGAGAGCGCGGTGGTCCTGTCCCGGAAGAAGCGGAGCGGGACGACCGGGTCGGCTGCCCGTGACTCCACGACGAGGGCCAGTCCGAGGAGCACCACCGCACCCCCGACCAGCAGCGCCGTCGTCGACGACGCCCAGGCGAACGACTGCCCGGCCAGCGAGACCCACACCAGCAGCAGGCTGACACCGCCCACCAGCAGCGTCGCTCCGAGCCAGTCCACCCGTGCCGGGCGCCGGACGGTCGGCAGCCGCAGCGTCCGGCCGATGACCAGGAGCGCCGCCACCGCGACCGGGACACCCGCGAGGAAGCACCAGCGCCACCCGAGCCACGGGGTGTCGACGATGAGGCCGCCGATCAGGGGCCCGCTGACCGTGCCGACCGCGAAGACCGCGCCCAGGTACCCGCTGTACCGGCCGCGTTCCCTCGGGCTGATCATGGCGGCGATGACGACCTGGACGAGGGCCTGCACCCCGCCCAGGCCGAGCCCCTGCACCGCGCGGAACCCGATCAACACCGGCATCGACTGGGCGAGGCCTCCCAGCACCGAACCGAGGGTGAAGACGGAAATCGCGATCTGGAGCAGCAGCTTCTTGCTGAAGAGGTCCGCCAGCTTGCCCCACACCGGAGTGGTCGCGGTCGCGCCGAGCAGGGTGGCGGTGACGACCCAGGTGTACTGGGCCTGCGTGCCGTGGAGTTCGGCGGTGATGGTGGGCAGCGCGTTCGCCACGATGGTCGAGCTCAGGATGGCGACCAGCAGCGCGAGCAGCAGGCCCGAGAAGACCCGCATGATCTCCCGGTGGGACATCGCGGGCTGGCCGGCCTCCCCCGGAGCCACCACACCCCCCGCCGCCGCGTCCTGCCTCCCGTGCGACACCGCCACCTGGTTCTCCCTCGCGTTCTCCCTAGTCGTTAGTTGCCTAATGCAACCTTACCCCGCGAGGGAGCACCCACCACGCGGCGCCGGGTGAGATGGCTTACCGGGACGGGGCCCGGCGGCGCGTCCGGGCGACCGGCGGGGAGACGCCGAACGCCGGACCACAACGCCGGACCACCGGGGCCAGCGACGACCCGAGCGCCTCCCCGGTCGCAGGGCCGGGGGTGGCGGTGGCAGGTGGCGCGGGCTCAGCCCTCGGAGGGAGCCGGCGTACTCGTGCCGGAGGAGAGACCGTCCAGCAGGACGGTGAGCCCCGCGACGAAGACCTCGTCAACCTCGCGGCCCCACGCCCGGTCCTCCCGTTCCGACCCCGTCGGACGCGGCGCGTCGCCACCCGGGCTCGCCGCCGAGGCGTCACCGGCCAGGAGCACGGAGTTCGGGAACCGGGTGGCGAAGTCGGGCGCCACCGCGCGCAACTGGGTCGAACGGCGGGACCACCACTCCTGGTCGGACACCCCCGTCTCGGCGGCGGCCCGGGCGGCC
>NZ_AGVX02000266.1 GCF_000239155.1 Actinoalloteichus spitiensis RMV-1378 | reverse complement strand
GTCCCCGTCGCCGGAACCCGGCGACCGCCCCCCGCCCCGGTGGCGGCCAGGATCGCGTTGACCGTCGTCGGCGTCGTCCAGGTCCTGATCGCCGTCGGCCCCTACCTCGGTGTCGACTTCGGATTCGGCCACGACCACGCGGGTGAGCCACACCTGCTGAACGAGAGCACCGCCTGGAACGTGGCCCTGGGCCTTGGCATGGTGTGGGCGTCGCTGCGGGTGGAGCACGCGCGGGGCATGGTGCCGGTGTTCGCGGGCTTCCTGGTGGTGCTGGCCGGCTTCTCGGTCTGGGACCTCGCGCGTAGCCTGGCGCCCGTCGAAAGGGTGGCCTCCCACCTGGTCCTGCTCGTCGGCCTGGTCCTGCTCGTCGTCGTGCACCGCCGGTTCTCCGGACGCAGCCCCACCCCGGGCCGCCCGGACGTGGGTGACCGGTGGGTGACCGAGGTGGAGGAGCGGGACTCGCGGGCAGCCGGGGAGGCGGACGGCTCCCCGGTGGGGGGACGGCACCTGCACTCCGCGAACTCCGGGCGGCACTCCCGGGTGGCTTGACCGAGGGGGTCACCCGGCGACGACCCACCACGCCGCGATGTCCGAGGGGTGTCACCCCGCCGGCACCCGTGCCGCTCGCCGCACCCAGCGAGCCGGCCGCGCCCCGCCTCCTCGGCGGCGACGAGGAGATCGGTGGTACCGGCCCGGGGAAGTCCCCCACCTCCCGAGGCCCCGGTTCCGGCCAGGCGGCCGCCCGGGACCGGGCGGCGGTCAGGGCGCGGTCGCGCTCCCCGAGGAGGAACGGCTGGCCCTCGCCTCGTCACGGCGCCCCCGCCCGCCACTGACAGGGGGGAGGGCCGGGGCAGGGCCAGCCCCGGGGTCACCGGTCACGCGTCCCCCGACCCGGCCCAGATCTCACCGACCAGGCCCCGGCACCACTCCACCTCGTCGACGGGTTCGGGCTCGTCCGCCCCCAGCACTCGGAACGCGAGCTGGGCGTGCCCCAGCGCCACCTCGGACAGCGGCAGCGGGCCTCCCGGGTCGTACCAGCGGGCCACACCGGTGCACATCTCCAACAGGGCGAGCCGCGCCATGCCGGGTGTCGCCACCCGGAAGACACCCGAGGCCCGGCCCGCGTCGATCGTGGTCCGCCAGTACCACTCGTACTCGTCGCGCAGCGACATCACCCGGCCGCGGCGGTCCCCCGACAGGGCACGCAGTTCCCCGTCGACCACCCTGGTCTCCCTCGGCCGGAGCGCGTGGGTGAGGACGTGCAGCTGCACCAGCGCGTTCAGCCTGGGACCGGCGTCCACCCGCTGCTGGGACACCCGTTCGGCGGCGAGGACGAGCCGGCGCAACCCCCGGGCCATCACGTCGGCGAGCAGGTCCTCCTTGGTGCCCATGTAGTGGTAGAGCGTCGCCGAGGACAGGCCCGCCTCCTCCGCCAGCTCCCGGATGCCCACCCCGTGGAAACCCCGTTCGGACCACAGCCGTACCGCCGCGGCCCTGATCCGTTCCTCCGCGCCGACGGCGCCTCGCTGCGGCATTCCCGCTCCCCGTGTCCGTGCTCCGCACGCTCCGCGAGCGCCATGCCACGCGAGCAGGGCGAACACCCGGTGACCGGTCACGCGCGGTATGTGCCCGGAGCGGGGTATTGACGACGTGTGCGCCCGCTCCTACGGTCCGGTCCTGACTCTATCGATCGATCGATCGGACCGTGGAGGCGCCGGGGATGACCGTTGACCACCAGTACGAGGACGGGATCGCCTGGCTGCACCTCAACCGGCCGCACCGGCTGAACGCCGTGGTTCCCGACCTGACCGAGGCGCTGATCGGCGGCCTGCGGCGGGCGGGCGAGGAGGGCGCGGCCGTGGTGGTGGTGGCCGGTCGGGGACGGGCGTTCTGCGCGGGGCACGACCTGCGGGAACCCACCCCCGAGGAGGACCTGCGCGGCACCCGCGCCCGGGTGGAACGCCTCCAGGACGTCACCCGGGAGATCCGCCGGTTCCCCGGGCCGGTGATCGCCGCCGTCCACGGGTACGCGCTCGGCGCCGGCTGCGAGTTCGCCCTCGCCTGTGACCTGGTGGTGGCGTCGGAGGACGCGTCCTTCGGCTTCCCCGAGGTCGGTGTCGGTCTGAGTGTCACCGGCGGCGTCTCACGGCTCCTGCCCCTGGTGGTCGGCCCGATGCGGGCCAAGGAGGCGCTGATGCTCGGCGAGCGGTTCGACGCGGCGACCGCCTCGGAACTGGGCCTGGTCAACCGGGTGGTCCCCACCGGGACGCACGAGGACGCCGCCCGTGAGCTGGCCGAGCGGTTGCGGGAAAGGCCGCGCACCGCGCTCAGCCTCGCCAAACGCGTGCTCGACAGCGGCATGGACCACACGGTGGAGCAGGCCATGTCAGTGGAACTGGACCACGCCGTCACCACCCGGTTCACCGCGGAAGCCGACACGGGACGGCAGGAGTTCGCCCAGCGGCGCGCCGGCACCGGCTCCGAACCCGGGCGGGTCGGAGATGAGTGAGCCGGCGACGGCCCCGGGGGAACTCGCCGGGCACCGGGTACCGGACCTGGTCACCGCCGTCCGGCGCGCGGCCCGGCGATGGCCCGACCGCGTGGCCTGGACCTTCGATCTCGACCCGGGGTCCCCGGGACCGGACACCCCTCGCGCCGCCCCCGTCCGGCTCACCTTCGCCGAGGTGGAGCGGCGCACCGCGCACGTGGCGGCCGCGCTGCGCGCCCGGGGGGTGCGCGCCGGCCACCGGGTCGCGGTCCTGCTGCGCAACCAGCCCGAGTACCCCCTGGTCTGGCTCGGCCTCGCCCGGCTCGGTGCGGTGATGGTCCCCGTCAACGCGAAGTACCGCAGCGTCGACACCGAACACCTGCTGCGCACCGCCGGCACCCACGCCGTCGTGACCTCCCCGAAGTTCACGGAGCTGCTCGCCGGGCTGCCCCCCGGGCTTCCCGGCCTGACGAACGTCCTCCACGCCGCCGACCTGGTCGCCGACCACGACCTGGCACCGGTCGAGGACCACCAGCCGGATCCGGACGACACGGTGAACATCCAGTTCACCTCCGGAACCACCGGTCGGCCCAAGGGTTGCGTGCTCTCCCACCGGTACTGGGCGGTCCTGGGCGGCGGCTTGGTGGCGGAGTTCCCGCACCTGGACGAGTCGGACGTGCTGCTCACCGCCCAGCCCTTCTCCTACGTCGACCCCCAGTGGAACGTCGTGGCGGCCCTGTTGGCCGGGGCGGAACTGGTGGTGCTCGACGCCTTCCACCCGAGCACCTTCTGGTCGCGGGTGCGGGAACACCGGGTGACCTACTTCTACTGCCTCGGCGCGATGCCGACGCTGTTGCTGCGCATGCCCCCCTCCCCGGCCGACCGGGACCACCGGGTACGGGCCGTGCAGTGCTCGGCGATCCCCCCGGCCCTGCACGGCGAGTTGGAGCGGCGGTGGGGCGTGCCCTGGTACGAGGCGTTCGGGATGACGGAGACCGGAGCGGACATCAGGGTGGGTGCCGAGGAGCACGACGAGCTGGTGGGCACCGGTTGCCTCGGTCGACCCACCAGGTCCCGGGAGGTGCGGATCGTCGACCCCGGTGGGAACCCGCTGCCCCCGGGGCGGATCGGGGAGATCACTCTGCGCGGTCCGGGCATGATGCGCGGCTACCTCGACGACCCCGAGGCCACGGCACGCGTCCTCCGGCAGGGCTGGATGCACACCGGTGACCTGGGCCGGCTGGACGAGCGAGGGCGGGTGTACCACTGTGGCCGGTTGAAGGACATGGTCCGCCGGTCCGGGGAGAACATCGCGGCCAGGGAGGTGGAGGAGGTCCTGCTGGCGCACCCGGCGGTGCGGCTGGCGGCGGTGACCGGTGTCGCGGACGAGCTCCGCGGCGAGGAGGTCAAGGCCTACCTGGCACTGCGGGAACCGGATGCGGTGTCCCCCACCGACCTTGCCGAGTTCTGCGCCAGCCGCCTGGCCGCCTTCAAGATCCCCCGGTACTGGGAGTTCCACCCCGACCTCCCGAGGACGGCGTCCGAACGGGTCACGAAGGCGGTTCTCGGGGAGCTGGGCGGTGCGGTGTTCGACCGGACCACCGGTTCCTGGTCGCCGTGACCACCCATCCGGGGTCGGCCAACCCGAGGCGCCCGGTCGAACCCCGCCCAGTGCGGTGCCCTCCCGCCCGCCACGGCGTCCGTGCCCGCTCCGTCCCCCCCACCCACGAGGTCTGCGAGAAGCGATGAACCCGTCCCTGTCCCCGGTGTCCGCCCTGTCCGCCGAGGCGATGGCCCGGCTGCGGCACGTCTACGAGAACGGCTTCGCGGAGCACCTGCGGGCTCCGTTCACCGAGGTGGTCGACTCCGGGCGCCGGGACGAGGAGGCGCTGGCGCTGGTCGACGGCCACGGCACACCGCTGGGTCTGGCCGTGCTCAGACACCTCGGTGACACGCGTTGGACCTACCTGCGGTACCTGGTGGTCGACGAGTCCCAGCGGGGACGGGGGATCGGCGCCGTGCTGTGGAAGTCGATGACGTCCCGGCTCGCCGCCGGGGGCCGGACCCGTCTGCTGTGGGACGTCGAGGATCCCGAGGAGGACGGTCTCGACGAGGCCGAGGAACTGGTCCGTCGCCGGCGCATCCGCTTCTACGAACGGCAGGACGGCGTGTTGCTCCAGGTCGAGGGCTACCTCACCCCGCATGGCCCGCCAGGAGGGCGGACGCAGTGGGACCCGATGCGGCTGATGACCGCCCGGTTGGTCGCGGGCGAGGAGGCCCACCTGCGGGACCTGGTCGTCGCCGTCTACCGGCACCGGTGGGGGCTTCCCGAGGACCACCCCGTCGTCGGCAGCACCCTGGACCGGTCCGGGCTGTGACCTCGCCCCCGCCATCCCCGCCGGAAGCCGAGCCCGGCGCTCGACGCCCGGCGGAACCGGTCGTACCGGGCACCGACTAGTTTCCCGGGCGGAACCCGAGGAGCTGGAGGACGGCGATGACAGCGCCGATCATGAACGTGCGGTACGGCGAGGACTGGGACGCGGGCGCCCGTGACCTGCTCGGGCCGCTGCGCACCGCGACCGCGCGGGCGCGGCACGAGGCCGGCACGCGGTACGCGGTGCTGCTGTCCAACGGTGACGCCCCGCAGGCCCTGCTCCAGGTAGGCGTCGCCGAACGCTACCTGGGCGTGTGGCTGTTCGACGGGCAGCGGCGTCGGGCGGCCCGCATCGAACTCCGGGAGCTGCTGGCGGGGCGGCTCTTCCCGCTGGCCCTCGAGCACTGGGGGTACCAGTCCGGGGACCAGGCCGAGTTCGACCCGGGAGCCGCCGTCCACCGCGAACGGTACGACCACCGGGGCCGGGTGACGGTGCGCCGGGAGCCTCAGGGCGCCCACGGCCCCGCCCACGAGACGGTGAACCTGATCGACGCCGACCCGCTGTGGCGGGACTTCCCCGAGTTCGGGGACTGGGTTCCGCTGCTGGCCAGCCTCTCCGGCGCCTCCACGTCGGCGTCGGCACCGCGTCCGAGGCTGCGGGAGGCGGAGGACTCCGAGGTGGTGGAGACCCCGGTTCCGGCGGGGGCCCGGTTGTGGGAGCCACCGCGGCCCCTGGAACCGCAGCAGCCGGACCGGCTCTTCGTCGCGGGCCGCCGGTCCCTGTTCCACGACGGGAGGCCCGCCCTCAGCCGGGATCCCCTCCCGGCGGGGACGCTGGCCCTCCCGGGCGGTCGGGTGGTGACCGCCGACCCCCACTCGGTGGAGGCTGACGCCGACCCGCTGCTCGTGCGCCTGCCGAAGGGACGGCACCCGGTGGACCTCGCCCTGGTCGACCCGGAGGAACCGGGCGAGGGACCGCTGGTCGCGGCCGCGCGGGTCCGGTGGGGCGGCGGTGTTCCGACGAGCTGGGAACCGGCGTTGCGGGCCGGCCAGGACCCGCTGGAGCTGCGGGCTGGGGAGTTCTTCGGCTTCGGTGTGGACTCCGGGCTGGCCTGCTTCTGCGCGGTGGAGACCACCGGGTGGGCGGAACGGGTGGTCAACGAGGACGGGGTTCCCCCGGTGGACGTGGAGCAGCCGGTGGAACTGGCGGACCCGTCGTCCGGAGGTTCGCTGGTGGTGTTCCGGGCCGGCGAGGGGGACGGGAGCTACCCGACGTGGCTCGGCCGGGACGCGGAGGGCGAACCGTGCGCCTTGGTGGTCGACTTCCTCCTCGTCGCCCCCGGGACCGAGCAGCTCGGCTGACGTCACACCGGGCGGCACGCCGGGCCGAGGTGGAGGATGTCGTTCTCCCGGGACGGGGGGCTGCCACCTCACCGCGGGGACGAACGGCCCGAGTGAGAGCCCGGTGGCGCGCTCGGCCCGCCTCCGGTGGTCGGACCAAGCCGGTGACGTGCCAGCAGGACAACTCGGGTCCGCCGCCGACGGGGGAGGCGGGGAATGTCGACGGCGGACCGAGTTGGCCGGTTCGGTGCCGGGCGGGGGGCGGCACGGCACCGAACCGCGTTCCGCACGACCCGGGGAGGCGTGAGGCGCGGGAGAGACGACGGGGACATCGTCTTCGCCGCCCCGGGCCGGCGGTGGTTCAGCTCAGGCAGCCCAGGCGGGGCGCCGGCGCGGCGATCAGCGGGGACAGCCAGAGGTCGGGCGGGGGAAGTTCGAGCAGTTCGTTGAGGGTGTCGGCCAGGTGCCCGCCGCGCTGCCAGACGATGCCGCCCCGGCTGCCCGCCTGGTCGAGGACCATCCGGACGGCGACCGTGTCGGTCATGTCGTAGACGTAGACGGCGTCGAGGTACTGCTTCTCCCGCCGGTAGCCGACCACGCAGGACAGCTCACCGGCCTCGTCGGTCATCAGCTCGAAATCCCAGCCGGCTTCCTTGATGAGCGCGAGACAGGAAAGCTCCGGATATTCGCGAAGCGCCTGCTCCCGGGTTATCGCCATGGCCCCTCCTCACCACCTCGGCTCCGACGAGACTCCGGCCGGTACTCCGGGCCACCGCCGATTGCCTGGGGGCGATGATGCCACACCGTGCACATTCTACCCAACTAGTTCATATTCTGCACCACATGAATTGGTTTCGGGAGTCGCGCGCCCAACCGGATGACAAACCGCGATGATCAGCGCAAACGACGAGGGACACCGCCCCGAAAGCCGGTTTGCGTAGATAGTGCACAATGATTTGCCATCGAATTCCCAGGAAAGATCATCCAAGAGAGGGAGTGGTCGACGTGCTGAACGAAGACCGGCGACCCGTTCCGACGGGATCGCCGGCTGATTCCGCACCTCCCCCGGGAGCAAAGACCCTCGACACCGGACTGCGAATTCTGTGGGCCCTGCGAAACCACCCCGACGGCCTCACCCACGCCGAACTGACCAGGACCCTGGGCATCGAGCGCACCGCCGTCTACCGGCTGATCGGCACCCTCCAGTCGAACCGACTGGTCACTCGGACGGAGCGGGGCCGCTACCAGCTCGCGCTCGGTGTCCTCGAACTCGGCACCGCCGTGCTGCCCCACCTGCGGCGGGCGCTGGCCCCCGAACTCAGGACCCTCGCCGAGAACTGCGGCGCGACCGCGTTCGTCACCGTGCTCGACGGGGAGACGAGCTGTGTCGTCGTCGCGGTCACCGAACCCTCCCGCACCTTCACCCACGTCGCTTACCGGGTCGGGACCCGGCACGAGGCGGGGCTCGGCGCAGCCGGCATGGCGATCCTGGCTGGCAGGCCGCCGAAACTCGACGAGCGGGCGGAGGTCACCGCGGCCCGCGACCGGGGTTACTCGGTGACCAGCGGTGAACTGCAACCGGGCGCGTGGGGACTCGCGGCCCCCATCACGCCCTCCGACGGCCTGGCCGTGGCCAGCGTGGGCATCGTCTCGATCGGCGCGCTCGCCGAGGCGGCGGTGGCCCCCGAGGTGCTCCGCGTCGCCAAACGTCTCGGGCGCACCGTCACGGGAATCCGGGGGTGACGATACGGGGCGTGGAGGCCGGTTCACCCGGTCGGCGTCGCCACGCCCCCGTATTCGTGATGGACCACCACCCCCTCGGGGCGGGAGCGCCGGCCGGGGCGTGGCTCACCCCCTCCCAGCGGAAACCCCCTGCTCCGGTGGAGGCGGGGCCGTCCGCTACCCGGCACGACCGGGTCACGCACCGTGATCTTCGTTGTCGCCCGTCCACATCGGCCAAAGGCTCCGACCGCAGGATTGACTTCGCCCGCCAGGAGTCCAATCCTGGCATGATCAGCGATTCGGCCCGTCCGACCTCACGAACCAGTCCGACTCGACCCCGGTCCGACTCGGCCCAGTCCGGCTCGACCAGGACGGAAAACCCCCAGCCCGAAGGTGTCCGCCGGCCCCACCCGGCCAGCAGAACAGGAGCTGTTGTGGCTGTTCTCCCGCACGACGTCCTCGGTGACGGCCCGCACCACGTGCTGGCGCTGCACGGCTGGTTATCAGACAGGTCCGCCTTCGAGCCGATCACGCGCCAGCTGGACACCGACCGGTTCACCTGGGCGTTCGTGGACTACCGGGGGTACGGCGAGGCGATGCGGGTGGCCGGCGAGCACACCACCGCCGAGACCGCGTCCGACGTGCTCGCGGTCGCCGACTCGCTGGGGTGGCCGAACTTCTCCCTCGTCGGCCATTCCATGGGCGGGAAGGTGGCGGCGTCGGTGCTGGCCGAGTCGCCGGAGCGGGTGCGCAAGATCGTCGGCGTCTCCCCCGTCCCCGCCTCGGGCGTGCCCTTCGACGAACAGGCGTGGGAGTTGTTCTCCGGCGCGGCCGAGAGCGCGGCGAACCGCAGGGCGATCATCGACATGACCACGGGTGGTCGCTTGAGCGGGCGGTGGCTGGACGCGATGGTCCGCCGCTCGCTGGACCGCTCGACGGTGGCCGCGTTCGCGGGGTACCTGCGCGACTGGGCGCGCACCGACTTCCAGCAGAAGATCAGCGGCGACACCACGCCGATGCTGCTCATCGCCGGTGAGCACGATCCGGCGCTCAGCGCGGAGATGCTCCGGGACACCTGGACACGGCACCACCCCAACGCGCAGGTGGAGCTGTTCCGCAACGCGGGGCACTACGCGATCGAGGAGGCACCGCTGATCACGGTCACCCGCATCGAGGAGTTCCTCGCCAGCTGAGGCCGTCCACCCACCAAGGCTTCGAGGAACCGGGGGCCGTGCGCTCCGCCGCACGGCCCCCGGCCCGGTCAGGCGAGGTCGTGCCCGTCCGACGCCGGCAACAGGGTGGACAGCCGCCGCAGGGACGCGGTCGCCAACTCCGCCGGCATGCCGCCGAAGTTGGTCAGCGCCAGGAGGTGGCCCACGCCCAGCCCGCTGAGCTTCTCCACGCGCTCCCGCACCTCGTCCTGGTCGCCGAAGAGCACCAGGCCCGCGTCGGTGAGCTGGTCGTAACTGCGACGGCTCCGGTGGTAGAGGCGGCTGTCGGTGTACTGCGCCAGCGCCGGCCCCACCTCGGCTCGCACGTCCGGCCGCTCCCCCACGTAGGTGTGCAGGGCGACCGCCACCTCACCACGGCCGGGCGCCCCGGACTCGGCGTAGCCCGTGCGGTAGCTGTCCACGATGGTCCCGAGGTCGCTGATGTCGGTGGCCGTGGCGTAGGGGATCAGCATCACGTTCCGCCCCTGCCGCCCCACGTGGTAGGCGGCTTCGGCCCGGATGACGGCCACCCACAGCGGGGGCGGCGCGAGCGGCGTGACCGCGAGCCGGACACCCTCGACGTGGTGGTAGTAGCCGTGGTAGGTCACCGGCTCCCCGGTCCACGCCTTCGTCAGCACCTCCAGGGCCTCGTCGAAGCGGACCCGCTTTTCCCAGTGCCCGATCGCGAAACCCGCGTACTCGTGCTCGAGGTAGCCCGACCCCACCCCCAGCGCCAGCCGACCGTTGGACAGCTGGTCGAGCATCGCGTACTCCTCGGCGAGGACCAGTGGGTTGTGGAAGGGCAGCACCGCCACGGCGGCCCCGAGCCCGATGCGGCTCGTCCGCCGTGCGGCAGCGGCCAGCAGCACCGGCGGCGAGGTCACCACTCCGTACTCGTGGAAATGGTGTTCGGCCAGGAAGTAGTTGGCGAAGCCCAGTTGGTCCGCGAGTTCGATCTCGTCGAGCAGCTGGTCGTAGAAATCGGAAATACTCCGGCCCAGGCTCGGATGGTGGTCGGTGACCGAGAAGATGCTCAGCTTCATTGCGGCGTGTCCTTTCCGGGCAGGGACGGCCTTCGACGTCGAGAAGCGGAAGGGTCGGCGAGCGGGGAGGGTCGCGGAGCCACGGGATCGACCACCGCTGTCCGGAACCGCCTTTCGACGGCGGGGTCCCCGTTCCATGGTGGCGGGTGGAACGCCCTGGTGTTCACTCGCCCTCCGGGGAGGCGGCTCTCCGCTGGGGCCGTCTCCGGGCAGCTCCGGAGGAAAACCGCGAACGCCATGACCGGGTCGCGCGATCCGGCATGCCGACCACATACTCCTGTTCACATAGTGCATGAGATAAGCACAATATGAACAGACAGTGCCGGGTGAACTTCACACTGTCAATGGCTGCGCCCGGTTCCCCACCCGCTTCGGCGGTTTCTCGCACGGCTGGGCAGCGCCCGGTGCCCTCGCCCGCACGAGCCGTGATGGCGCGGGGTGTTCCAGGCCCGTCACAGCCGCGTGGTTCACCCTTTCGCGGGGGACTTCATCCCCGGATCAGGCAGAATGCGTTCGTGACGCAACCGAGGGGACGCGCAGGAAGGCCCGCACCGGGCCCGACCACCCCGCTGCTGCTCGCGCTCGCGGCGGCCACCCTGGTCGGCTGCACCAGCACCGAACCCGGCAGCGCCGTCACCGCCGGCACCGGCGGATCGCTCGCCGCTCCCCCTCCGCCCGAACTCCCGCAGATCGCCGCCAGCGCGGACGCGGCCGACGCTCCACCCGAAGCCCCCGCCGGAGCGGGTCATCCCAGCTACCCCGCCACCAGCGCGTGCGACCTCTTCGTCGACGGCCTGGCCGAAGCGGCCGACGTCAACGGGTTCAAGGCCTACGAGGAGAACGAACGGGGCCTGGGGCTGTGCATCCTCGTCGACGGCACCACCCACCCCGGCCAGACCCGGGAACTCGGCATCGTCGTCGCCCCCCACCACGGCATCACCAACGCCTACACCGGTGACGTGACCCGCATCGACGCGACGACCGTCGACCGGTTCGACGCCCGGCTGCTGCGCTACGGCGACGGCATGTGCCGGATGGACCTCGACGTCGCCGAGGACGCCACCGTCAGCCTGGTGGTCGCCGTCGGGCCTGGTCCGACATCCGAGGGCGAGGAGGACGGCGCGGCCCGCACGGAGCAGGCCTGCTCGGTCGTCACCGACGTCAGCCCCGTCCTGGCCCGCCACCTCCCCGACCGGGGCGATGCCGACCAGGACGGGCCGACCGCGCTCAGCGCAAGCCCAACTCCCGGCTGATCAGCATCCGCTGCACCTCCGAGGTCCCCTCGCCGATCTCCAGGATCTTGGCGTCCCGGTAGAAGCGCCCCACCGGTGTCTCGTTCATGAAGCCGTACCCCCCGAAGATCTGCGTGGCCTCCCGGGCGTTGTCCATCGCGGCGTTCGAACTCACGAGCTTGGCGATCGAGGCCTGCTTCTTGAAGGGCTCACCCCGGGCCATGCGCGCCGCGGCGTCGTAGTAGACCAGCCGGGCGGTGTGCGCGCGGGCCTCCATGTCGGCGATTTTGAACTGGATGGCCTGGTAGGCACCGATGTTCCTCCCGAAGGCCGTCCGCTCCCGCGCGTAGCGCAGGCTCTCGTCCACGCAGCCCTGCGCCAGACCGACACCCAGCGCGGCGATCGCGATCCTGCCCTCGTCGAGAATCCGCAGGAACTGGGCGTAGCCCCGCCCCCGCTCACCCAACAGGTTGGACTCGGGGACGCGGCAGTCGGCGAAGGCCAGCTCACAGGTGTTGGACGCGTTCCACCCCACCTTCGAGTAGTGCCCGGCCACCGTGAACCCGGGGGTGCCCGAGGGCACCACGATCGCGGAGATCTCGTTGCCCGCCTCGGACCGGGCGGTCACCGCCGTGACCGTCACCAGGGAGGTGATGTCGGTGCCGGAGTTGGTGATGAACACCTTGGAGCCGTTCACGACCCACTCCCCGCCCTCCAGACGAGCCCGGGTCCGGGTGGCCTGGGCGTCCGAGCCGCCGTCCGACTCCGTCAGGCCGAACGCGGCCAGCCGGCGACCGGCGCACAGGTCGGGGAGCCAGCGGAGGCGTTGCTCCTCGGTGCCGAACCGGTAGAGGGGCATCGCACCCAACGACACCCCCGCCTCCAGGGTGATGGCCACGGAGGAGTCCACCCTGGCCAGCTCCTCCAGCGCCAGGCACAACGCGAAGTAGTCGCCCCCCATGCCCTCGTACTCCTCGGGGAAGGGCAGGCCGAACAGGCCCATCTCACCCATGCCCCGGACGATCTCGTAGGGGAACTCCTCCCGCTCGTAGTACCCCGCGATCACCGGCGCCACGGCGTCCCTGGCGAACTCGGCGACGGTGGCTCGCAGCTGCTCGTGCTCCTCGTCCAACCGGTAGTCGGGCATCGGCCGCTCCCCTGTCCTCGTGTGGTGGGTTGTCCCCGTCACGCCGCCCCGGGATCACCGGGCGGTGTGGCCGCCGAGGTCGGGTCGACCACGGCGAGGTCCTCGTCGAGCGCCACGCGGCTGCCCGGCCCGACCAGCAGGGCCTCCACGGTGCCCGCCACCGGTGCCGTGACGCTGTGCTCCATCTTCATCGCCTCGACCACCAGCAGCTCCTGCCCCGCCGCCACCTGGTCCCCCACGGCCACCCCGACGGTCAACACCGTTCCCGGCATGGGCGACCGCACCTGGCCGTCCGCGCCGGCCGCAGTCGGGGAGGACACCGCGGCCAGCGGCTCGCGCTCCGCCAGCTCCCAGGTGTCGCCCGCGCAGGCCAGCCACCGCCTGTTCCCCTCCCGCGCCACGGTGTACACCCTGGTGCGGCCGTCCACGCCCACGCTCAGCTCGGCGCCGTCGAGCCGAGCGCGCCCCCGCACGGGACCGCGCCCGTCCACCGACACCACCGCGTCGCCGGCCCTCCCGGTGACGAGGACGCGGTGGGCCGACCGCCCCGGTTCACCGAGCCACCACGGCGTCCCCACCGGACCGCCCCACCGCCAGCCGTCGGGCAGGGCGAACCTGCTGGCCACCGGACCGGCCGGTTCCCGGTCGAGCTGGCACCACAGGGCACCGGCGACCAGCACCTCGTCCGGTGGGTCGGCGGCCGGCGGGAGCTCGCCGACGAACCGCTCCACCAGGCCGGTGGACAACCGGCCGGCCACCACGTCGGTGTCCCGGAGCAGCGCCCGGAGGAAGGGGACGTTGGTCCGAACTCCGAGCACGGTGTGCTGGCCAAGAGCCCGGTCGAGCCGGTTGAGGGCTTCGCGGCGGTGCGGTGCCCACGCCACGACCTTCGCCACCATCGGGTCGTACCCGGTCCCGACGTCGACCCCCTCGGCGATTCCCGAGTCCACCCGCACGTCCTCGCCCACCGGTTCCCGGAGCAGCCGCACCCGACCTCCCGTGGGCAGGAAGCCCCGGGCTGGGTCCTCCGCGTACACCCGGGCCTCCACGGCGTGCCCGCTGGTGCCCAGTGCGGCGCGCAGCGCCGGCTCCGCCTCCCGGCCCCGGCCGTCCGTCGCCACCCCGAGCAGCTCGGGCAGCCCGGCTCCGTCGGCGACCCCCAGTTGCAGGGCCACCAGGTCCACCCCGCGCCGCCCCGCCACGGTGGTCACCAGTTCGGTCACCGGGTGCTCCACCTGGAGGCGGGTGTTCATCTCCAGGAAGAAGAACTCGGTCGGTCGGTCACCGCCGACGATGAACTCGACCGTGCCGGCCCCCACGTAACCCACCGTGCGGGCGACCCGCACGGCGGCCTCACCCATCGCCTCCCGTGTCCCCTCGTCCAACGCCGGCGAGGGGGCTTCCTCCACGATCTTCTGGTGCCGCCGCTGAAGGCTGCACTCCCGCTCTCCCAGGTGGACCAGGCATCCGGCGGAGTCCCCCACCACCTGGATCTCCACATGCCGGGGGTTCTCCACGTACCGCTCGGCGAGCAGGGTCCCGTCCCCGAAGGCCGCCGCCGCCTCCCGGCGGGCGCTGCGCACCGCCGAGGGCAGTTCGGTGAGCTCGCGGACCAACCGCATGCCCTTGCCGCCGCCCCCCGCCGAGGGTTTGATCAGGAGCGGGAGGCCGACCCGCTCCGCCGCGGTCCGCCACTCCTGGTCGCTCAGGGGGGACGCCGGGTCCTCGGCCACCCCCGGGAGCACCGGTACCCC
>NZ_AGVX02000267.1 GCF_000239155.1 Actinoalloteichus spitiensis RMV-1378 | reverse complement strand
GGGTGGCGACGGCCGACAGGGTGGCCAAGTCGATCTGCCCCTACTGCGCGGTCGGCTGCGGTCAGAACGTCTACGTCCAGGACGGCCGCGTCACCCACATCGAGGGCGACCCGGACTCGCCGGTCAGCCGGGGCCGGCTGTGCCCCAAGGGCTCGGCGAGCCTCCAGCTGACCACCGGGTCCGCGCGGCGGCACGAGGTGCTGTACCGCAGGCCGTACGGCACCGAGTGGGAACGTCTCGACCTGGAGACGGCCATGGACATGGTGGCCGAGCGGGTGATCAGAACGCGGCGGGAGAACTGGCAGGAGGACGTCGACGGGGTTCGTACCCGACGCACCCTCGGCATCGCCAGCCTGGGCGGGGCGACGCTGGACAACGAGGAGAACTACCTCATCAAGAAGCTGTTCACCGCGCTGGGCATCGTCCAGGTGGAGAACCAGGCCCGGGTGTGCCACAGCTCCACGGTGGCCGGGCTGGGCACGTCCTTCGGCCGGGGTGGCGGCACCACCTACCTGCAGGACCTCCAGCACTCGGACTGCATCGTCATCGAGGGGTCGAACTTCGCCGAGGCCCACCCGGTGGGGTTCCAGTGGGTCATGGAGGCCAAGGCCCGGGGCGCCACGGTCATCCACGTCGACCCCCGGTTCAGCCGCACCAGCGCGCTGGCCGACCTCTACGTCCCCATCCGGGCCGGGACCGACATCGCCTTCCTGGGCGGCATCATCAACCACGTCCTGAGCACGGGGAAGTACTTCCACGACTACGTGCTCAACTACACCAACGCGGCGATGCTGGTCCACGAGGACTTCCAGGACACCGAGGACCTCGGGGGGCTCTTCGGCGGGTTCGACCGCGAGGACGGCACCTACGACGTCGACTCCTGGCAGTACGAGGGCGTGCGCGTCGCCTCGGCGGCGGGGAAACGCGGCGTCGACTCCCCGAGGTTTCCCGGCCGGGACGTGCAGGCCTCCGGTCACCCGGAGTCGCACGGCTTCGGCGGTCCCGCGCTGCACGGGGACCCGCTCCGCGACGAAACCCTCCAACACCCGCGCTGCGTCTTCCAGGTCCTGCGCCGGCACTACGCCCGCTACACCCCGGAGATGGTGGAACAGGTGTGCGGGATCCCCCGGGAGAAGTTCCTGCGGGTCTGCGAGGAGATCACCAGCAACTCGGGACGCGACCGCACCACGGCGTTCGCCTACGCCGTGGGTTGGACCCAGCACAGCGTCGGCGCCCAGTACATCCGCGCGGCCTCGATCCTCCAGCTGCTGCTGGGCAACATCGGTCGCCCCGGCGGGGGCATCCTGGCGCTGCGGGGACACGCCAGCATCCAGGGTTCCAGCGACATCCCGACCCTCTTCGACCTGCTGCCCGGCTACATCCCGATGCCGCACGCCCACCTGCACGAGGACCTGGACCACTTCATCTCCTCCGACGCCGCCGACAAGGGCTACTGGGCGAACATGCGGGCCTACGTGGTCAGCCTGCTCAAGGCCTGGTGGGGGCCGGCGGCCACCGAGGAGAACGACTACTGCTTCGACTACCTGCCCCGGTTGACCGGCGGGCACAGCACCTACGACACGGTGATGGCCCAGCGGGACGGCATCTGCCGTGGCTACTTCCTGCTCGGCGAGAACCCGGCGGTGGGCTCGGCGAACTCCCGCATGCAGCGGCTGGGCATGGCCAACCTGGACTGGTTGGTGGTGCGGGACTTCTCCCTCATCGAGAGCGCGACGTGGTGGCAGGACGGACCCGAGATCGAGACCGGTGAGCTGCGCAGCACCGAGATCGGCACCGAGGTGTTCTTCTTCCCCGCGGCCGCGCACATCGAGAAGTCCGGCAGTTTCACCAACACCAACCGGCTGTTGCAGTGGAAGCACCAGGCGAAGGAACCCGACGGCGAGGCCCGCAGCGACATGTGGTTCATCTACCACCTCGGGCGGCGCATCCGGGAACGGCTCGCCGGCTCCACCGAGCCGATGGAC
>NZ_AGVX02000268.1 GCF_000239155.1 Actinoalloteichus spitiensis RMV-1378 | reverse complement strand
CGACGGGTTCGCCGCGCCGGGCAGGGGCACGCCGGTGACAGCGCCATCCGCACGGCGGTTTCCTCGTTTCCCGCGCCGACCGCGTTCCCACGTCCACCCGCTCCCGCCCCTGCGGGACGAACTCACCGGGCCGCTGCGGCCGGTCCGTCGACCTGGCGGCCTGGTGTCCCGGCGGGCTCACGGCGAGGGCTGGACGACCGCCGCCGCGCCGCCCCCCTGCCGGCTGGGCTCGGCGACGGCGACGAGCCGCCCGTCGGGGAGGAACTCGACACCGCTGGCCATGCCGATGCCGCCGGTGGTGTCGAAGCGGTGTCCCCGGGCGAGGAGGCCGTCCACGGCGGGCAGTGCCACGAAGGCGGTCTCGGCGAGAGTGGTGGCGGTGTCGCGCTGGCTGGCGCGGGGGGCGGCGACGGCCTCCAGCAGCGAGGCCCCCCGGTCGAGGCGCTGGGTGAGGATGCCCAACACCGTGGTGATGATCGTGGTCCCGCCCGGGGAACCGGTGGCCAGCAGGGGCTTCCCGTCGTGGAGCACGATCGTGGGGGCCATCGACGACCGGGGCCGCTTCCCCGGGCCGGGCAGGTTGGGGTCCGGCTCGCCCGGTGCCACCGGGGTGAAGGAGAAGTCGGTCAGCTCGTTGTTGAGCAGGAAACCCCGGCCGGGCACGACCATCCCGTTGCCGCCGGTCTGCTCGATGGTGAGCGTGTAGGAGACGACGTTGCCCCACCGGTCGGCGGTCGTCAGGTGCGTGGTGCTCATGCCCTCCCGGCCCGGTTCCACCCGGCCCCCGTCCGTCCCGCACTGCGTGCTGGCCCGGGGGTCACCGGCGGGCACCGGGCTGGTCAGGGCCTGGTCCGGGGAGATCAGGCACGCCCGGTCGGCGGCGAAGGCGTCGGACAGCAGCTCCTCGGTGGGAACGTCGGAGAAGTCGGGGTCACCCACCCAGCGGTTGCGGTCGGCGAAGGCGACCCGAGAGGACTCCAGCAGCCAGTGCAGGTAGGACTCCTCGTCCATCCCGGCGAGGTCGACGGTCTCCAGGATGTTCAGCGCCTCCCCCACGGTCGTGCCACCGGAGCCGGGCGGGGCCATGCCGAACACCTCGTACCCCCGGTAGTCCAGCCTGGTCGAGGGCCGGTCGGGTGCGGTGTAGGCGGCGAGGTCGTCGGTGGTGATCCCGCCGGGCCGGACGACGCGGTCGGACCCGGGGTCCACCTCGGGTTCGCGCACCGTGGCCACGATGTCCTCGGCGATCTCCCCCCGGTAGAACGCCTCGACCCCGTGGGTTCCGAGGATCCGGTAGGTCTCGGCGAGGTCCGGGTTGCGCAGCACGCTGCCGACCGCCGGCGGCCGCCCCTCGGGCAGGAACAACTCCCGGGTGGCGGGGAACGCCGCGAACCTCTCCTGGTTGGCGGCGGTCTGGCGGTGGAAGTTCTCGTCGACGACGAACCCGCGCCTGGCCAGGACCTCGGCGGGTCGCAGCAGTTGGGCCAGGTCGCGGCTTCCCCAGCGGTCCAGGGCCCGCTGCCAGGTCAGGGGGGTGCCGGGTACCCCGACGGAGAGGCCACTGGTGACGGCCTCGTCGAAGGGGATGGGCCGCCCGTCCTCCAGGAACAGGTCCTCGGTGGCGGAGGCGGGCGCGGTCTCCCGGCCGTCGACGGTGTGCACTTCGCCGGTCGCGGCCTCGTAGTGCACGAGGAAGCCGCCGCCGCCGATCCCGTTCGAGTAGGGCTCGGTGACCCCGAGGGCGGCGGCGGTGGCGACGGCGGCGTCGACGGCGTTGCCGCCCCGCCGCAGGACGGCCAGCCCGATCCCGGTGGCGTACTCGTCGGCGGAGGCGACCGCCCCGCCGTGCCCGAGGGCCTCCGGTTGCTTCGAGGGCGGTACGGCGGCGCGCGCCCCGACCTCGGGTTCACCGGCCGCCGGGACCACCGCCACCGCCGCGAGGGCCACGGCGGTGGCCCCCAGCGTGACCGTCCGGAAGCTTCGACGCATGCGCCCACCTCCCTGGAACCGACCGGCCACGCCGGTCGGGGATGTCCGGATCGGACCACCGGCACCCGTGGACCCCTCATGGTCACAGCTCGTGTCCCAACCCGCACCCGTCAGCCGACGGATCACCGGCTTCACCCCGAGGAGTGAGACGGCGGCGCGCTTCGTCGCGTGATCGGCGGCGCGGTGGGCGAGTCCTGGGCGCGGGGTTGTCGCGCGGCTGGTGGACCTCGGGCGGGGGTGCCGCGCCTCGCCGAGCTACGCCCTCCCCGGTGTCGGGTTTCCTCGCCGCTACCGCCCTCCGCAGGCCCACCCGGCACGGTTCCGGTGAGGCGGGGTGGGATCCGTCCCCTCGCTCCCACTGGTCCGCCGGTGCGCCAGCGCGAGCCCCGCTCAGCCGCCCCGGGCACCGCGCACTGGTGCCGCCGACCCGAGGTGCGCCGACCGAGGAGGAGGACGCTGACCCGGCGCGAACGCGACCACGCCGCCCGGTCCCCCAGGCGTCAACGGCTCACGCCCGTCGGGGGCCGGGGACCGGGCACGGCGGGGCTGCGCCCGCCACCGGCACACCGTTCTCCCGGACCTCCTCCCAGTGCAGGTCCTCGGCGTCCGCGACCACCGCCGGCTCATCCACCCGCCGGGCGTCGATGTCCCGCAGCACCACCCTGCGCACCGGGGCGTCCGACCGCCCCCGGAGCTCCAGCCACCGGCGGGCCCGTTCGACGGTGAGGCCGTCGACACCCACGCCGACGACGGCCGGTCGAGCGCCCCGGCTCCAGCCGGTGCCGCCCTCGTCGGCCACGACCCGCACCACGGTTCCGTCGACGGTGTCCACGTCCAGGTCCCGGACGTGGACCTCCCCGACCGTGCGCCCGGCCCGGGAACCGCCGCGCACCCGCAGGGCGGTGTCGGTCCGGGAGCCGCTCACCCGCAGCCCCGACAGGAACACCTGCTGGGCTCCCGCGCCCACCACCGCCGCCTCCCGTGCGCCGCGCAGCGCGCAGCCCTCGACGAGGACCTCGGAGCTCGGAACGTCCGGGTGCCGCCCGTCCTCGCCCTGCCCGCCGAGCACCGCCAGCGCCCGCTCCGAGGCGTCGAGGTCGCAGCCGCGCACCCGGACCCGTCGGCTGGACTCGACGGCGCAGCCCACCCCGTCAGGGCCGGTCGCGCGGACCGTCACGTGCTGCACGAGCACGTTCTCACAGGACACCGGGTTCACCGCCGCCATCGGCGGGTTGAGCACGGTGATCCCGTCGATGACCACGTTGCGGCACCGGTAGGGCTGGATGAACTGGGGCCGCAGCGCGTCGGACGCGCCGAAGAGACGCTCGCTGACGCGAACGCCGCGTTCGGCCAGGGAACGCAGCCGTTCCCTGGCGGCGGACTCCGAGGGGTCCCCGGGGCGCCACCCGTGTTCGGGTAGCCCCGTCCACGGCCACCAGTGCCGCTCGTCGGCTCCGCCGTCGAGGACGCCGCCCCCGCTGAGGCCGATGTTGCGCTGCCGGTGCGCGTACACCAGCGGTGAGGGGCCCACCAAGTCGAGACCGCCCCAACGGCCCCGCACGGCGGGCAGGTAGGCGGCCGGGTCGCGGCTGAACGCCAGCACGGCCTCGTCGGACACGTGCAGGTTCACGTTGCTGAGCAGGTGGATCGGCCCGGTCAGGAACCGTCCGGCCGGCACCACCACGTGTCCGCCGCCCGCCTGCGCGCACAGCCGGATGGCGGCGCGGAACGCCGCCGTGCAGTCACGTTCACCGTCCCCGACCGCGCCGAACTCGGTGACGTCGAGGAACCGGTTGGGGAACCTCGGTGGGCGCACCCGGTCCCGGAGCCGGTCCGCCCTGCCCCACGGCCCGACCGGGACCGCGACCAGCGGACGGCCGGCGGTGTCCTCGCCGCGGGTGGTGGCGCGGGAACGACCGGCACGCCGGTCCGGTCCACGTCGACTGTCGACGGACGTCATGGGAAGCCTCCTCGGGGCCGGCCCTCGGCCGGAGTCGGTCACCGGGCGCGGGCAGGACGCCGCCGGACCGGTCGGGGGCCGCGCGGCGGTGGGAGCGGGCCGGTGGGCGACCCCCGGCTCCGACGGACGGCCCCGCGGCGGCCACCCCGTTCTCCGCGAACACCGAAGGCGGGGCTCGGCCCCGTGGCGTGCGTGAAGGGGAGGCGAACCGCCCGGACCGCGCTTACCGGGCCACCGCCAGCCGACCCATCAGCTAGGCGAAAACTTTCCTCGATATACCACTTGCCAATATATCCGCCGTCAGTTTTCGGTCAATAGGTCGAAGGATTTCCCACTTTCCCGCCATCGGTGGATTGACGGTCCCCCCGAACGCGCGGCGCGCGCCGGACCTGGTCCGACGCGCGCGGCTGCGAAGGGGGAACGGGAACGCCCGGTCAGAGACCTATCTTGCCGACGCCGGCCCCGGCGGTCACCACGCCCGGGACCCGCTCGGCGGCGATGGGCGTGTAGCCGTAGGGGATCGGCCGCACCTGCGCCCCGTTCCTGGCCTCCGGAGTTCCCGGTTGTCCAGCCAGTTGTTCAGCAACAGGGTGTTCCCGGGAGGGGAGGTGGTGCCGGAGGAGGCCAGCACCGGCCGGCGCACGTTCTCGAAGTAGTTGCGCTCCACGTAGACGCCCGCCTCGATGTTCGAGGAGACACCGTAGCTGCCGACATTGCGGAAGTAGTTGTTCAGCACGTGCACCGGGTTACCGAACCGCACGCGCGGGTTGCGCTGGTTGGTGCCCTCGAAGAGGTTGTGGTGGTAGGTGACGCGCAGCCTGCCCCGGTCCATCCCCCCGTCGTTGTCCGAGGAGCCGACCAACGAGGTCTTGTCGTGGTTGTGCAACCGGTTCCAGGAGACGGTGACGAAGTCCGAACCACGGCGGATGTCGATCAGGCCGTCGTAGGCGTTCGACAGGTCGTTGTGGTCGATCCAGATGTTCGTGGAGCCGTCCTGGATGTTGATCGCGTCGTCGTTGGACCCGGTGAACACCAGGTTCCGGATGATGATGTTGCGCTGACCGTTGATCGTCAGGCCCCCGCCCCGGATACCGGAGTTGGACCCGACCCCCAGGATCGACTTGTTCGACGCCACCCGCTGCATGCCGTTGACCTGGATCATCCCCTGCACCCGGATGATCAGGCGTTCCGAGGAGTTCAGGTTGCTGGCGAGCTGGGAGGCGTTGGTGACGGTGACCGTCCGGCCACCGGCGCCTCCGGTGGTGCCACCGTTCTGCGAGGCCCACCCGACCGGGGCGCTGTCCTGCGCGAGCGCCGCCGACTGGGTCACCGCCAGCGTTCCGCCCGCCGTGGCCAGGACGGCGGCGAACGCGGTCAGGGCGCGCCGCCAGCGCCGCCGGGGCAGGGGTGGACGACCGGGTCTCGGTCGGATCTCGTGCGTTCTCATCAGGAAACCTCTCGTCGTGGTCAGGGAGCGGTCCGTGACCGTGGGGGTGGGGAGGGAGGGCGGCGCCGGGCGGCGAGGGCACGCCGGAGCGCCGGAGAAGCGGACCCGAGCCCCACTACCGGGCTGCGGGGAAACGGAACGTAGCAACGGGGTGGCGGAGGATCAACGAACCGGTGTCCTCCGGGTGAGCGAACAGACCCGCTTTCGATAACGCCCCACCGCCCAGGGCAGATCGAACGGGCTCGAATGGCCGGCGGCGGCCAGGAAGCGCACGAGAACGCCGCACCGCCCTCCCGGGCGCCCCCGATCGGCTGGGGCGGGGAGCCCGGAGGTTGGCCGTCCGGCCGGGCGAACCGGCCCCGGGGCCGGGGACCTACCGCCGAACGAGGGACGGCTGGTCATCGCGCACCCACCGGGACGCCGACTCGGCCAGACTGGGCCGCACCGTGGCCGCCCCGCGTCACCACCGTCCCGCCCGCACGCACCCCGCCCCC
>NZ_AGVX02000269.1 GCF_000239155.1 Actinoalloteichus spitiensis RMV-1378 | reverse complement strand
CCCCCGAGCCGGTCGACCGGCTGCCGCTGTTGGGGGCGGCGGAGCGAGCGGAGATCCTCGACGGTTGGAGCGGCGCGAACCGGGCCGGTGCCCCCCGCACCTGCGTCCACGACCTCATCGCCGCCGCCGCGGCCCGGACGCCCGACGCCGTCGCGGTCTCCCTGCCCGTCGAGGACGGCCCCAGCCAGCAGCTGCGGTACGGGGAGCTGCTGCGGCGGGCCGACGAGATCGCCGGACACCTGCGAGCCAGGGGAGCGCGGCCCGGGGCGGTCGTCGCGCTCTGCCAGGAGAAGTCCCCCGACCTCGTCAGCACCGTGCTGGCCGTGCTCCGCACCGGCGCCGCCTACCTGCCGCTCGACCCCGGGTACCCGGCCGACCGACTCGACTACATGGTCAGCACGGCCTCGGCCGCGCTGGTCGTCGCGGACCCGCCGGTCCGCCACCGGCTCACCGCGCTGCCCTGCCCGGTGGTCACCCTCGACGAACTCGGCGCCGAACCCGCCCCCGGGTTCGTCCCCGAACCGGTCGACCTCGACTCGACCGCCTACGTCATCTACACCTCCGGTTCCACCGGCAGGCCCAAGGCGGTGCGGGTCAGCCACCGCAACCTCGCCTCGGTCCAGGAGGCCTGGCGCGTCGAGTACGGGCTGGACGACGAGGTGCGGGTGCACCTCCAGATGGCCAGCTTCTCCTTCGACGTCTTCACCGGCGACCTCGTCCGCGCCCTCTGCTCCGGCGGGACGCTGGTGCTGGTGGACCGCGACCTGCTGTTCGACACGGCACGGCTGCACCGGACGATGCTCGCCGAGCGGGTGGACTGCGGGGAGTTCGTCCCCGCGGTGGTGCGCACCCTGGCGACCTACTGCGAGAACGAGGGGGAACGGCTCGACTTCCTCCGCCTGCTGGTCGTCGGTTCCGACGCCTGGAAGGTCGAGGAGTACCAGCGGTTGCGGCAGCTCTGCGGGCCGAACACCCGACTGGTGAACTCCTACGGCCTGAGTGAGACGACCATCGACAGCGCCTACTTCGAGGGATCGGTGGACCACCTCGAACCCGGTCAGATGGTCCCGATCGGACGGCCGTTGCCCGGCAGCGAGCTGTACATCCTGGACGAGCGCGGCGAGCCGACCCCCGCCGGGGTGCCGGGTGAGCTGTGGATCGGCGGCGAGGGCGTGTCCGACGGGTACGTCGGCGACGCGGAGCAGACCGCCGAGCGGTTCGTCACCCGCGTGCTCGGCGCGGGACCGGACGCCCCGGAACTGCGGTTGTACCGCACCGGCGACCTCGCACGCTGGGACGCGGGCGGGGGAGTGGAACTGCTCGGCAGGGTCGACAGCCAGGTCAAGGTGCACGGCCACCGGATCGAGACCGGGGAGATCGAGTCGCGGCTCACCGCGTGGGAGGGGGTGTCCGAGGCCGTCGTCACGGTGCGCCTGGACGGCCGGGGGGAGAACGTCCTCTGCGCCTACTGCGTCGCCGCGCCCGGCGTCGATTTCGACCGGCGGGAGCTCCGCAGGCACCTCGCCGAGTACCTGCCCACCTTCATGATCCCCACCCACCTCGTCGAGCTGGCCGCGCTGCCCCTCACCCCCAACGGCAAGGTCGACCTCGCCGCGCTCCCGGCGCCCGACGGCGCGGACGACGAGCAGCCCTACGAGCCGCCCACCACCCTGTACGAGGTCAGGATGGCCGCGCACTGGGAGGCGATCCTCGGGGTGGAGCGGGTCGGCCTCCACCACGACTTCTTCGAGCTCGGCGGCGGCTCCATCAAGCTGATCGAGCTGATCTACCACCTCCAGAACGAGTTCGCGGTCAGCATCCCCGTGAGCCAGCTCTTCCGGGTCACGACGCTGCACGGCATGGCCAGCGCGGTGCAGGACATCGTGACCGGGCGGGCCGAGGGAGCACTGCCCTACCTGCGGTTCAACCCGGAGCGGGCCGACACCGCCTTCTGCTTCCCCCCGGCCGGTGGGCACGGCCTGGTCTACCGGCAGTTCGCGGCCCAGCTCGACGAGTACCGCCTCGTCGCCTTCAACTACCTCACCGGGGACGACAAGGTGGGCCGCTACGCCGACCTGGTCGAATCCCTCCAGGAGGAGGGCCAGCTGTTCCTCCTGGGCTACTCCCTGGGCGGGAACCTCGCCTACGAGGTGGCCAGGGAACTGGAGGGCCGGGGCCGTGTGGTGCGGGAGGTGGTGATCCTCGACTCGCACCGGCTGACCGAGGCCTTCGAGCTGGCCGAGGAACACCTTGCGGTCTTCCAGGAGGAACTCAGCGACCACCTGAAGCGGCACACCGGGTCCGACATCGTGAGCAAGGAGACGATGAGCCAGGCCCGGGACTACCTGGAGTTCTCCAGCCGAACCCCCAACACCGGCTCGATCACCGCCCCGGTCACCCTCGTCGCGGACCAGGACCGGGTGGACTCCTACGCGGCGACCGCGCCGGGGAACTGGTACGGCTGCTCCAGGACCCGCACCACGGTGCTGCGCGGATCGGGCACCCACGCGGAGATGCTCGACCAGGAGCACGCCAAGGCCAACGCCGACCTGCTGCGGGTCCTGCTGTCCGGAGGTGTCGTCGATGCCGCGTGAGAGGCGACCGGTGTGGGAACGCCGCGACCGGGCGCCCGGCGAGCCCCCGCGCGTGATCATCATCGGTGCGGGTGTCAGCGGGATGGCGACCGGCTGCTACGGGCAGATGAGCGGGTTGGAGACCCGGATCTTCGAGAAGCACGTCCTCCCGGGCGGTTGCTGCACCGCCTGGGCCCGCGAGGGCTACGTCTTCGACTACTGCATCGAGTGGTTGATCGGGACGGCGCCGGGCAACGACGCCAACCAGGTGTGGCGGGAACTCGGGGCGCTGGACGGCAAGACCATCACGAACTTCGAGATGTTCAACCGGGTCGTCGACGAGGACGGGCGGGAGGTCATCTTCTACAACGACCCGGACCGCCTCGAACGGCACCTCACCGAGCTCTCCCCGGTGGACGCGCCGCTCATCCGGTCCTTCTGCCGGGACCTGCGGCGGTTCACCGAGTTCGAGCTGTACCCCTTCCTCACCCCGCCGCCCCTCCAGAGCCTGCGGGAGCGGCTCCGGACCCTGCGCACCGTGCTTCCCCGCTTCCGGTTGTTCTGGCGGACCGCGGCGACGCAGATGCACACCTTCGCCGACCGGTTCCAGGACCCGTTGCTGCGCCGCGCGTTCCGCAACATCTTCTTCCAGGACCCGGAGACGTTCCCGGTGCTGCCGTTCCTGTTCAACATGGCCAGCGCCTACCACCAGAACGCCGGATTCCCGCAGGGAGGCTCCCTCGGGCTGGCGCGTTCCATCGAGGACCGCTACACCGGCCTCGGCGGACGCATCGACTACCGGAGCCGGGTGGAGCGCGTCCTGGTCGAGGACGGCCGCGCGGTCGGTGTGGAGCTGAAGGGGGGCGAACGGCACTACGCCGACCACGTCGTCTCGGCCTGCGACGGGCAGACCACCATCTACCAGCTGCTCGGCGGCGAGTACACCAGCCCCCGGGTTGAACGCCTCTACGACGACCTGATCGACCGGCCGGGAATCCTGTTCCCCGCGGTGGTGTCGGCCTTCGTCGGAGTGGAGGGCGAGTTCGACGCCGCCGACCCGCACAGCTCCACCTACCTGCTCAGCGAGCAGGAGGCCGAGCGGCTGCCGGGAGCGCTCCAACCCAGCCTGGTCGTGCAGCTGCGCTCCCACTACTCGGAGGGTTTCGCGCCACCGGGGAAGTCGGTCATCCACTGCACCTACTTCAGCGACTTCCACTACTGGGCCGAGCTGCGGAGCACGGACCGGAAGGCCTACTGGGCCAGGAAGCGCGAACTCGCCGACTTCGTGCGCACGGTGCTCGTGGACCGCCTGCCGCACCTGCGGGACCGGATCGAACTCGTGGACATCGCCTCGCCCGCGACGACACTGCGCTACACCGGGAACCACGTCGGCAGCATCCTCGCGTGGAAGGCCTTCTCCGACGCCGAGGACGTCGCCAACGAGCTGATCGCGAAGGACCGGATGCGGCTGCCCGGGCTGGCCGGCTTCTGGATGACCGGGCAGTGGGTGGGGATGGGCGGGCTGATCCGGGCCGCCTCCACCGGCAGGTTCGTCACCCAGTACCTGTGCGCGGAGCTGGGACTGGAGTTCCGGGCCGAGGAGAGCGACAACGTCGAGCCGTGGCACCCCGACCGCCTCGGCTCCCTGCCCCAACTCGACCAACGGCCCGTGCGGTAGCCAGGCGCCGGTGAACCAAGGAGCCATCACCATGCCCAGCCCAGAGCACACACGCAAGACGATGATCATCATCGGCGCGGGCCTCGGCGGTCTGTCCACGGGGTGCTACGCGCAGATGAACGGGTACCAGAGCCAGATCTTCGAGATGCACGAGATCCCGGGCGGGTGCTGCACCGCCTGGGACCGGGGGAACTACACCCTGGACTGCTGCATCAGCTGGTTGCTCGGCAACGGGCCGGGCAACGAGATGCACCAGATCTGGTTGGAGCTCGGCGCGCTCCAGGGCAAGGAGATGCGCCACTTCGACGTGTTCAACATCGTCCGGGGCCGGGACGGTCGGGCGGTCTACTTCTACTCCGACCCCGACCGGCTGGAAGCCCACCTGCTGGAGCTCTCCCCCGGGGACGCCCGGCTGATCAGGGACTTCTGCCACGGACTGCGCAGGTTCCGCAAGGCCATCAACGTGTACCCGTTCCTCAAGCCGGTCGGGTTGATGACGACCTGGCAGAAGCTCCGCATGTTCGCCTCCTTCGCGCCCTACTTCAACACGGTCCGCAAGTCCATCTCCGTGCTGATGTCGGACTACTCGGCGAAGTTCAGGGACCCCCTGCTGCGCGAGGCCTTCAACTTCATCCTCTACGAGCGGCACCCGAACTTCCCGGTGCTGCCGTTCTACTTCCAGCTCGCCTCCCACGCCAACCAGTCCGCCGGGGTTCCCGAGGGCGGGTCCCTCGGGCTGGCGACCTCCATCGAGGGGCGTTACCGCAGGCTGGGCGGCACGGTCACCTACAACGCCAAGGTCGAGGAGATCCTCGTCGAGAACGACACGGCCGTGGGGGTCCGGCTCAGCGACGGGCGGGAGGAGCGGGCCGACATCGTGGTCTCCGCCGCCGACGGGCACACCACGATGACCAAGTTCCTCAAGGGGCGCTACCTCAACGAGGAGTACCGGCAGCTCTACACCGAGACCATCACGAAACCCGGCATGGTCTTCCCCGGGTACTTCACGTTGTTCCTCGGTCTCCGGCGGCCCTTCCCCGAGGGCGACCCGTGCACGACGTACCTGTTGGAGGACGAGGACGCGAAGGACCTCCTCGGTATCCGCCACGCCAGCATCAACGTGCAGTTCCGGAGCCGGCACTACCCGGAGCTGTCCCCGGAGGAGACCAGCGTCGTCTACGCCACGTACTTCTGCGACATCGAGCCGTGGCGGGAGATCGCGGAGGGGCCGGCGCAGCAGGCGCGCGTCCGTCGCGGGGAGGAGCTGCACACCCTCCCGGTCCGCCGTGGGCGTGAGTACCACCAGGCCAAACGCCGGGTGCGGGACGCGATCACCCGCTTCCTGGAGAAGCGCTACCCGGGGCTCACCGAGGCGATCGCGGTCCGGGACATGTCCACCCCGCTCACGCAGGTCCGCTACACGGGCAACTACGACGGGACCGTCCTCGGCTGGCAGCCGTTCGTCGACAGCGGCGAGACGCTGGAGGAACTGGTGAAGAAGTACGGGCCCGGGCTGCCCGGGCTGCGCAACTTCTACCAGTCCGGGGTGTGGGCGACGACGGGCGGCCTGATCCGGGCGGGAGCGGCGGGCCGGCACGTCATGCAGTTCGTGTGCCGGGACGACGGCCGCGAGTTCACGGCGAGCGTCGACGAGTCGGCGCCCCCGCCGACCCATGTGGTCATTCCCGTTGGACCGGGGGCCGCGCCCACCGCGGCACCGAAAACCGAGATCACCGTGACAGGGAGTGTGCGTTGAAGGTCGAGAAGTGGGTGGTCCGCGAGCACGTCGAGGGTGTCCCGGACGTCGGACGGGTCTACGAGAAGGTCGTCGAGGAGATGGACGTCCGACTCCGGGACCACGAGATGCTGCTGCGGACCCTGTACGTCTCGGTGGACCCCTACCTCCAGGGCATCGCCCTGGACACACCGCTGGGGAACCACATGGGCGCCGACTCGGTGATGGAGGTCGTGGAGGCCGGGCCCCGCGCCCCGCACCGGGTGGGGGACCTGGTGCAGGGGTTCGGGGGCTGGCGCACCCACCTCATCAGCGACGGCGCCGCCGAGCTGTGGCAGACCGGCACGTTCCCCATGGTGTTCCCCGACTACCGCCGGCTCGACCCCGCCTGGTACGACGACACCCTCCCGCTCTCCACGGCCCTGGGTGTGCTCGGTGGGCCGGGCATGACGGCCTGGGGGATCATGAACAGGTTCATGACCGTGTCCCCCGGTCAGACGGTGGTCGTCAGCGGTGCCTCGGGTTCCGTCGGGTCGCTGGTGGGGCAGCTCGCGAGGCGGGCCGGAGCCCGGGTGGTGGGCACGACGAGTTCGCCGGCGAAGACCGAGTACCTGCGTGAGCTCGGGTTCGACGAGGTGATCCACTACCGACAGGGCGACGACACCGAGTCGGTCCACGCGGCGCTGGCGGCGGCGGCACCCGACGGGGTCGACCGGTACGTCGACTGCCTCGGCGGCAACATCACCGACGCGGTCTTCGACCAGCTCAACGTCTACAGCCAGGTCGCGGTGTGCTGGCAGTGGGCGGCGCAGATCGGCAACGAACACGTGGGCCCCCGCCTCCTGCCGCACATCATGTTCCCCCGCACCACCATCCGGGGAATCTTCTCGTTGGAGTGGTTCACCGACGAGAACTGGGCCGCGTTGCACGAGGAACTGGGCGGCCTGGTGCGGCGGGGTGAGATCACCTACCACCAGACCGTCCGGCACGGTTTCGACGAGATCCCCGCCGCCTACCGGAGCCTGTACGCCAACCGGGAGGCGAACCGGGGCAAGGTCCTCGTCGAGCTCTGAGCCGGCCCCGATACCCGGCGCGTGGCGCGGGGGCGGGTCGGGGGTCTCGACCCTCGTGCCGGCCCTCGTCCCCAGGGGGCGACCGGCAGGCCGCGCGGCGCGTCCCGCC
>NZ_AGVX02000270.1 GCF_000239155.1 Actinoalloteichus spitiensis RMV-1378 | reverse complement strand
AGCAGCCCGGCGACCCCGTGGACGCGCGTGGAATCGGGCATCGACGTCATCAACAGCAGGAGCGCGCCACCCGCCTGCACCAGCCACATCTTCCGGAACACCGGCCACAGCACCGCCTCGACACCCCGACCGAGCTCCTGCCGGCGCGTGTCGCGTTCGATCCGTTCCTCGTCCCGGGCCTCGTCCCCGGTCCCGGACCCGCCCACCCCGCGCTCGCCCGACCCGTCGCCCCTCCGCCAGCCACCGGCGAACCGACCGCCCCGTGCGGACTTCCGCTCCGCTCTGGCCCGCGCGTCGCGCTCCTTGCGGACCACGCGCAGGCCCCGCTCCGCCACCGAGGACTTCGGGCGGAGCCGCAGGGCCGTGCGGTAGGCCCACTCCGCCCGCCCCCAGTCATGGCGCAGCAGGGCGGCGTCGCCCAACACCTCGTACGGCCGGCCCTCCTCCGGAGCGAGTTCGACCGCCCTCGTCGCGCTCTCCTCGGCATCCCGCAGGGCGGCGTCCCCTCCCCGAGCCGAGAGCGCCTCGGCCAGCCCGGAGTGGCACTGCCAGACCCGTGGTGCCTCCGCCACCGCCGCGCGGGCGGCGGCGACCGCCGCGTCGTGCTCGCCGAGGTCGGTGTGGGCCAGCGCCGCCAGCAGGTGCGGGGAATGGTGGCCGGGCAGGACGACCATGGCGCGGCGGGCCAGGGCGAGCGCCTGCGCCGGGGCACCGACGTGCAGTTGCTCACCGGCGAGCTGGCAGAGCACGGCCGCGTTGCCCGGGTGGTCGGACAGCAGAGTGGACAGCAGGCGCACCGCCTCGCGGTGTTTGCCGGACCCGCTCAGCTCGGCGGCGCGGCGCAGGGTGGCGGTGACATCGGACACCGCCCCAGTCTCGCAGCTCCTCGCGAGTCCGTTCCAGCGCTCAGCGCCGAGCGGGCCCTGGACACCCTCGCCCCACCGCCGCGCCGCCAGCAGCTCCTCGCGCTCGCGGCGGTACCGCGTTGCCGGGGACCGGGACGCGCGGCAGGATCGCACCACGGCCCGCCCTCCGACTCCCGCCCGAGGGCCAACCGCCGCAGGACCACCGAGGAGCACCGTGCACCCGACCCCGATCCGACTGTCGCGTTCCGAGGACCTGCCCGTCCTCGTCGAGGTCAGCAGGGCGGCGGACCGGTTGTTCGAGGACGTGGGGCTGCTCCTGCCCCCGGACGACCCCGAGCACACCCTGCGGTCCGCCGGTGAGGTCCTCGTGGCGGGCGAACCACCCGTCGGTTTCGCCGCGGTGGACCAGCTCGACGGCAGGACGCACCTGGACCAGCTCGCCGTGCACCCCGGCGCCGGCCGCCGGGGCATCGGTGGGGCGCTGCTGGACGAGGTGGTGGCACGGGCAGGCCGGCGGGGCTTCCCCGCCGTCACCCTGACCACCTTCCGCGACGTCGCCTGGAACGCTCCCTGGTACCGCCGACGCGGGTTCGTGGAACTGCCCCGGTCCGAGTGGGGGCCCGAGCTCCGCGCGCGCTGGGCGGAGGAGCGGAACGCCGGCATCGAGGTCGCACCCAGGATCGCGATGATCGCGCGGGTGGATGGCGCGACCGACCGGCCCGGGGGCTGAGGCGATCGGGCCGGACGCGGTCGGTGGCCGTCCGCCCCCACCCGGTGGGAAGCCGGCCAGTACCCGGGCTCCCGGCGACGAGTGGCGCGGCCCCTCGCCCCCTCGCGGGCGGACTCGTCAGGCTCGGGTAGCGGCCCCGCGCCGTCGCCAGGAGCCGGCTGCCCCGCTGATCCCCCCGGCGGCGCTGGCGCCGGCCGAACACCCGGGGGAGGTGGTCGCGGCCCGCCAAGGGCGTGCCGGCACGACGTCCGCCCCTCTCCCTGGCCGATCGCGTCCCCCGCGCCGGGATCGCGGCTAGTATCCCGATGTGATTGAACGCTCCACCAGTTTGGGTGATCTGAGCGTCGTCATCGGCGTGTCGGGTGTCGATCTTCGCGCCCGGTGTCGAGAAACACTCGGAAAGCGGCCACAACGGGCGTCATGACTCCGACGGCGGTGGCGTCTCACCACCGCGAGCACCGAGTGCAGGAGACCGCCGGTGCCACCGGCGGAGAAGTGGGGGGAGTGGTAGTGCGCAACGAGTGGTCCGTCAACTGCCGTGACGTCGCGGGGCGACGCCGCGACGTGGTCGTCTTCGTCGACCAGGGACAGGTGGTGCTGACCGCGCCCCCGGGGGAGACGGCGGTGCTGAGCCCGCTGGAGGTGGGTCGGCTGCGCGCCGCCCTGCGGGACGCCGTGGTCGCCGCCTCGGTATCCCCCGAGGAGTGAGCGGGTACCCCGTCGCCGGAGGCGACCGCGCCGCGTCCGCCTCCGAACGCTCCGCCGAGGGCCCGGCCAGCGGCGCACGACGACCGGCCGGCCGGCGGGTCGGGGACGACACCAGGAGGGAAGCGACCGTTGACACGGGTGGAGGTTCGTCGAACGTTCGCGCAGCCGCCCGACCGCCTGTGGTCGTGGCTCGGTGAACCGACGACCTATCCCAGCTTCCTCCCCGAGGTCGTCCGCCTCCAGCCGGTCGGGCACGAACAGCACGCACCTGGCGACCGGTACCAGCTGTTCCGGCGCGGAACGCCCGGTCGGCCCGCCACCCACCTGACGGTGGAGGCCAGGGAGCCCGCGCGGCGCATCCTCCTGTCGCAGGGTCCCGACGACATCCAGCGGTGGGAGTTCCGGCTCCGCCCGCTGCGCGGCGGCGGAACCGAGGTGCGGTTCGGGGTGGAGAAGCTGGTCACCGCGCCCGTCCGCCGCCTCCTCGACCGTGCCGCCGCGCCCGTCCTGCGCCGCTGGGCCGACCGGGCGCTGGTCCGGCTGTCCCACGCGGCCGAGGGCTGGCCGGCCGGGCACGACGCGCGGAGCCCCGGACTGGGGCACCAGCTGGTGGAGCGGTGGCACGACCTCCGTGTCCTGGTCAACAACGGCGTGCTGCGTCCGGACCGACCCGACCGGATGGTCAGGCTCGCCGGCGCGTGGTTGCGGTGGGGCACGTCCCTCCCGCTCGGCTACACGGCGGCGGCGGTCCGCCACCCGGACCGCGCGGCGCTGATCGACGAGCACGGCGCGGTCAGCTTCGCCGAACTCAGCGAACGCACCACCCGGCTCGCCAACGCCCTGGCCGACCGGGGGCTGGGTGAGACCGACGCGGTCGCGCTGCTGTGCGGCAACCACCGGCTGCTCGTCGAGCTGCTGATCGCGTGCAGCAAACTGGGGGTCAGGACCGTCCTGCTCAGCCCCCGCCTGAACGCGGACCAGGTAGGCGGGTTGCTCCGCGACCAGCGGGCGCGGACCGTGGTGGCCGACGCGGAGTACCGGCCGCTCCTGGCGCGTGCCCCGAGGAACTGCCAGCGGATCACCGCCTGGGTGGACGCCCCGACGCGTGCCCTGACGGTCGAGCAACTGATCGCGGACTTCCCCGCCACCCCCCTCGGGCGCAAGCCGGGGGAGGGCACGACCATCGTCCTCACCTCGGGTACCGGTGGGGTCGCCCGCGCCGTCCCCTGGCAGGACCCGCCCCGGGTGACACCGGCCGCCACGGTCTTCACCCGCGTCCCGCTCCGCGAGGGCGAACGCACGTTGATGGCGGCTCCCCTGGCCCACACCCGAGGTCTGTCGGCGCTGCACCTGTGCGCGGTGCTCGGGGCGACGCTGGTGCTCCGACGCGAGTTCTCCCCCCGACAGGCGTTGCGCGAGGCGGCGCAGCACCGGTGCACGTCGATGTTCGTCCAGCCGGCGCTGCTGCGGGGGCTGCTCGAACTGCCGCCCGCCGAGCGCGCCGAACACGACCTGAGCAGTCTGCGGGCCGTGGTCAGCACGGGTGCTCCCCTGCCCGCCGACCTCGCGGCGGACTTCCAGCGCGAGTTCGGCCCCCTGCTCTACAACCTGTACGGCTCCACGGACGTGTCCTGGGTCAGCATCGCGACACCGGCCGACCTGTCGGCCGCGCCCGGCACGGTCGGCAGGCCACCCCGGGGTATCCGCATCGCGGTCCTCGACGAGGACGGGAACCCGCTGCCAGCCGGCCGTGAGGGACGGATCCACGTCGGCACCCACGGCAGCCACGGCCGGCACCGGGGGGATGTCGACGGGGAACCGCCCTTCTCCGAGCTGGTGTTCACCGGGGACCTGGGGCACGTCGACGTGGCCGGCCGGCTGTTCGTCCGGGGCCGCGAACGGGACTGAACGGGAGTCCGACCAGGACGTCCGCGACACCCCCAACCGCACCGAGCCGACCCAGCCCGGTCCGGGCAGGCCACGGCCGGGAACCGGCGGCGGACACCGAGCCGCACCGGGAGCCAGTGGAGGTCCGGGCCGGAGCCGGCGGCCGCCCACGCCCTCTTCGACAAGCTCCCCCCGGTCAGGCAGGGTAGGCAGGTGACTTCGATCGACCCCTCCCCCGGCGGAGAAGCAGCGGACCTCCGGCTGCGCGCGCCCGAACACCGCGTGGCTCCCAGGGCGATCATCTGGTGGTCCCTCCAGGCCCTGATCGGCTGGCTGGTGGTCACCCTGCCCCAGGCAGGCCTGCTGCTGTTCACCGACGACGCCCCGGTCGGTGCGACGTGGGCGCTGTGGGCCTGCGTCGCCGTCGGAGTCCTGCACGTCGCGATCATGCCCAGCTGGCGCTACCGGGTCCACCGCTGGGAGGTGGCCGCCGACGCCGTCTACACCCAGACGGGCTGGTTGACGCAGGAGTGGCGCGTCGCGCCGGCCTCGCGCATCCAGACAGTGGACGCGAAACGAGGGCCGCTGCAACAGCTGTTCGGCCTGTCCACCGTCACGGTGACCACCGCCTCGGCCGCCGGGCCCCTGCACATCGAGGGTCTCGAACACCGGCTGGCGGCGGCACTGGTCGAGGAGTTGACGGCGACCACCCAGGCCGTTCCAGGAGACGCGACGTGACCGAACCCGCCGGCACCGACCCGGACAAGGGTCCCGCTACCGACCAGCCGAGCCAGGAGCGTCCGCCGAGCGCTCACCCCGGGCCGGCCGCCGCCGGCCCGCCCGGCCAGGAGGAGGCGATCCCCCACCCGGCGGGCGAGCCCGCCGGCGCGCCTCCGTTCGGACCGGCCGCGCCCCCTCCTCCCGAACTGACCGACTCGGACGTGGACGAGTGGCGGCGGG
>NZ_AGVX02000271.1 GCF_000239155.1 Actinoalloteichus spitiensis RMV-1378 | reverse complement strand
CGCTGGCGGTGACCGCCAGCCGTAGCGGGTGGCGGCCCAGGGTGACCGAGAGGTTGCCGGAGGTGCCGCGCATCCAGCCGAGGTCGGCGTAGCGGGCGGCTTCGGCGGCCAGGGCGGTGCCGGCGGTGTCCCGGTCGGCGACGGTCGTCGGGGTGGGTGCCGGGTCAGCCATCGGCCCGCTCGATCCGCACGTCGTCGAAGGTGGTGACGACCCGGTGGTCGCCGAAGTCGGCGTCGGCGAAGGGTTCGCCGGGGCGGGCCAGGCCCACGGTGCGCCACCCGTCGGCGGCGGCCCCGTCGAGTTCGGCGGGCACGTCGGAGAGGAACACCAGCTGTGCGGGGTCGGGGGAGCCCAGTTCGGCGCGGATGGCGGCGTAGGAGGAGGCGACGCGTTTGGGGCCGGCGTTGACCGTGTCGAAGTGGTGGTCGAACAGCTGCCGCAGGTCTCCCTCGGTGGTGTGGGAGAAGGAGGCGACCTGGCCGGCGACCGAGCCGGAGGAGAACACGGCCAGGCCCAGTCCCGCCGCCTTCCAGGCCCGCAGCCGGGGGACGACGTCGGGGAAGTAGGTGGAGACCAGCTCCCGGTGGCGGTAGCCGTGTTCCCAGATCAGGCCCTGGAGGGTCTTGAGCGGGCTGGCCTTGCGGTCGGCGTCCATCCAGGAGTGCAGGACTCCGACGACGTCCTCGGTGGAGGCGTCGGCGGGGAGCCCGGCGTCCTGCTTGGTCTCGGTGACGGCGGCGGTGACCCGGTCGTCGTCGGGGTGTTCGTCGATCCAGGGGCCCAGCCGGGGTCGGGCGTAGTCGTAGAGGACCACGTGGACCTCGCTGGTGGCGGTCAGCGTTCCCTCGATGTCCAGTACCACCCACTGGGCGGTCAGGGTGTGGGTCACGGGGTTCCCTCCTCGTCGGGGGCCGGCGCGGAACCCGGCCCGGTGTCGTCGGGGTAGTCGGCCAGGCGGGTCGGGTCGAAGGGTCCCCGGTCGGTCACCACCGTGCGCACGAACCGGGGTGGGGTGATGTCGAAGGCGGGGTAGTGGCCGCGGACCCGGGTGCTGGCGGTGCGGTGGCCCAGCGTGTACAGGACCTCGCTGCCGTCGCGGTGCTCGATGGGGACGTCGGCGCCGGTGGGTGCCGTCAGGTCGGGGGCCTGGACCTGCGCGAGGAACGGCACGGAGTAGGCGTGGGCGGCCGTGGCCAGTTGCAGGGTGCCGACCTTGTTGACGACGTGTCCGTCCCTGGTGACCCGGTCGGCGGCGGTGACCAGGTGGGTGACGTGGCCGGCGGCGATGACCGAGGCGCCCATCCCGTCGGTGATCAGCGTGGTGTCCACTCCCATCTCCGCGAGGGTCTCGGCGGTGAGGCGGGCGCCTTGGAGGTAGGGGCGGGTCTCGGTGCAGTAGTAGCGCACCCGTTTGCCGTGGCGGCCCAGGGCGGCGACGGTCTCCACCAGGTAGAGGTCGGCCCAGCAGTGGGTGAGGACCGAGGCGCCGTCGGGCAGCAGGGCGGCGGTGTGTTCGCCGAGTGCGCGGCTGCGGTCGCGGTAGCGGCGGTCGCCCGCCCGGGCTCCGGTGAGGGCGGCCTTGACCAGTGCCGACCCGGTGGGGGTTCCCGCGCGGTCCACCTCGGTCAGGACGGCGCGGACCGCCGTGGCCAGGTGGTTGTTGGTGGCGCGGGCGGCGACGATCCGCGCCCCCGCCGCGGTGAGGGCGGCCCGGGCCGAGGCGGGGTTCTGGTGGCGGGCGGCGCGGGCGGCCAGGACCATCGCCCACAGCGCGGCGAAGTAGGGGCCGGAGGACTGGGTGACCATGTCCTCGATGGCGCGGGCGACCTCCTCGACGGTGCCGCAGCGGACCCAGCGGCGCTGGAAGGGGAAGCACCGGCGGTCCAGGATCAGCACGGTGTCGCCGTCGAGGCGGACGCTGTCGGCCAGGACGGGCAGGACTTGGGGGTCGGGGACGGTGCCCGGCGGGCCGGGCTGGGGGCCGGTGGGCACCGGTGTCGCTGTCATCAGCCGCTCCTCAGCTGTATCCGGTGACCGGGGGGAACGCGCCGGTCAGCAGGTGCCGGCCGATCTCCGCCGCCTTGTACGTCACCGGGTCGTGCAGGGTGATGGTCCTGGCGTTGCGCCAGAACCGGTCCAGGCCGTACCGGTTGGCCGTGGCCCGTGCCCCGGTGAGGGCGAACACCTCGGTGGTGACCGTGTTGACGACCTCGGTGCTGACGACCTTGGCCTGGGAGATGCGCAGTGCGGCCCGGCCCCGCGCCTCGGCGTCGAGGGCCTGTCCGGCGGCGGCGGCCGCGTCGAAGGCCTCGGCGGCGGCGTCGACCAGGCAGGCGGCGGCCTCGACGCGGGCGGTGAGGGTGCCGTAGCCGGCGAGCACGTGCGGGTCGTCCACGGCGCGGTCCACCCCGGAGGCGGCCCAGGCCCGGGTGTGTTCGGTGGTGTACCCGGCGGCGGTGGTCAGGGCGCCGTGGGCGAGGGCCACGTGGAGTTGGCTGAGCAGGAGTTGGAATCCCAGGGGGGCCAGGGACTGGCGGTGCGCGGCCCCGTCGTCCTCCTCCGGTTGGGTGCCGAGGACGTCCGCGGGGTGGACGTGGACGTCGCGGAACTCCACGCCGCCGCTGGCGGAGAGGCGTTGCCCGAGGTTGTCCCAGTCGCCGAGGTAGTGGATGCCGGGGGTTTGGGCGTCGAGGACGAAGGTCAGTTTGCGGCCGCTGGTGTCCTCGGTGCCGCTGACCACCAGCCGGTCGGCGACGCTGGCTCCGGTGGCGAAGGACTTGCGGCCGGTGACCCGCCACCCGTGCTTGCTGGGGGTGAGGGTCAGGGCCGTGTCGCGGGGGTTGCTCACTCCCGCCCAGAACAGCCGGTCGCGGGCGGTGTGCCGTTCCAACCGCGCGGTGAGCTCGGGCTGGTCGAACAGGCGGGTGCGCCACAGCTGGAACCAGTGGTAGCCGAGCAGGTGGCCCACCGAGGCGTCGGCCGCGGCGATCCGCCGCAGCACCTGGTGGGCCAGCGGCCACTGGTGGCCTGCGCCGCCCGCCTCGGCCGGGACCAGCAGGGCCAGCAGGCCGGCCTCGCGCAGCAGCGCGACCTCCCGGAGGGGCTGTTCGTTGGCCCGTTCCCGCTGCACCGCGTCGGCGGCCAGGGTGCGGGCGACCTCGTCGGCGACGGCCAGCCAGTGGGTGGCGTCGCGGCCGGTGCTGGGTTGGTCCTGGCGGGTCATGCCCGGGCCTCCTCACCGTCGAGGCCGATCAGGGCGTCCAGGGCCACCGCGACCGAGGACCGGACGGCCTCGGCCACCACGGCGCGGTGCGGCGCGTAGCCGGTGGGGTCGGCGTTGTCCTGCGAGGCGTTGCCGTCGATCACCAGGGCACCGCCGGCGGTGAACCCGTGCAGGGCGGCGAAGACCAGCAGGGTGGACAGTTCCATCTCGATGGCGATCACCCGGGCGGCCTGGTAGGGGCGGACCGGGAGTTGCAGCACTCCCGGGGAGAACGCGGCCCGCGTCCAGACCAGTCCCCGGTGGTGGCGGACGTGGTGTGCGCGGGCCGCCGCGGTCAGGGCCAGCACCGCTTCCGGGGTGGCGTAGGAGGGGTACTCGGCGGGCACCAGTTGCGGGGTGACGCCGTCGTCGCGGACGGCTGCCTCGGCCACCACCAGGTCCCCGTCGCGGACCGTGTCGGTGAGCGACCCGGCGGTGCCCAGGCGGAGGTAGGTGCGCACCCCGGCGGCGGCGAGCTCGGTGAACAGGCACAGCGCGCCGGGGCCGCCGACGCCGTGGGAGGAGACGAGGAGGTCGGTGCCGCGCCAGCGGCCCCGGTAGCTGCGGTACTCCCGGTTCTGCCCGAGGAGCTGGGCGTCGTCGAGCTGGGTGGCGACGGTGTCGGCGCGAGCGGGGTCACCGACGACCAGCGCCCGGGTGGGCAGGCCCTCGCGGGGGAGCTTCGTGATGGGGAGGATGGCCGTCATCGGGTCACCGCACCTTCCACGGGGTCGCGCCGGCGCAGCCGGCTGGAGACGAACAGGGCGATCAGGGTGACGACGTGGGGGCGGCGTCGGTGGCCCGTCGCGGCAGCCCCAGGCCCCGCGACCGGACACCGAGTGGCCTCGGTGAGCTGCGAACAGCAGCGCGGCGAGGAACACCTCGACCGGCGCCGCCAGCCCCAGCACCACCGCGACCACCGCGATCCACCCCCGACCGGCGGTCATATTCTCGGTGACGAGCGTGACATTGCCCAGGGCCAGTTGCGCTCCGCAGTCCACACAGGCCGCCGCCGGCCACGCCCGCCCGGTACCGCTGCGGGTCCCCCGCCTGCCCAGGCTGGCCGGGGTCGCCCGGTTCTCTCCCCCCGGGCCACCGGCACAGCAGCACGGTGGTCACCGCCACCGTGCTGCCAGGCGAGGCAGACCGGGGGGAGTGTCCGGAGAGGACGGGTTCGAGCCGGGGGAGGTCCTCGACTGGGGGGGCAGGGTGACCCGGTCGCGGCCTCGCGGGTCGGGGTCAGCTGGGGCTGCCCTGCGCGGTCGAGGACGCTCGGCAGCAGGAACGAGGTCGCGTCGAGGGCGAGCAGGTCCGTCGCCACCACGATCACGATCGCATCGCCGCCGGGGACCATCGATCCCGACGTCACCATCCGCCAACACCAGGGAGGACGCGGCGGAGGCCGCGATGGCCAGCGCCACGCCCAGGACCCGGGTGCCCACGACGGCGCCGATCGCGACGGCGAGCGCGACCACCCCGCGCCGGGTGCGGAGCAGGCGGCGCGGGGTGCTGCCCGTCCGGGGTGCCCACGACGGTGCCGGTCGATGGTCCGGTGGGTGTGGCGGGTCAGGGTGCGGGGGAGAGGAACGCGAACCGGCCTCGGCCCCCGGCGTGTGTCACCGGAGCCACCAGCACGCCCGCGCCCTCCGCCGGTCGTGGACCGCGAGCTGGTCCCACGTCCCACTCCTCGACAGCCCTTCCGCTCACGGGGGGCCGGCCGTCGACCCCCCGGACCCAGCCGACCCCGCCCGGTGGGGGGTGTCCCTATGTGGTTGTCAAGCCGCAGCCGGGGCGG
>NZ_AGVX02000272.1 GCF_000239155.1 Actinoalloteichus spitiensis RMV-1378 | reverse complement strand
GCCTACGTGATCTACACGTCCGGGTCGACCGGACGGCCGAAGGGCGTGGCGGTACCGCACCGCGGCGTGGTGTCACTGCTGACCGGGACCCAGGACCGGTACGGCTTCGACGCCGGGGACGTGTGGACGTTGTTCCACTCGGTGGCCTTCGACTTCTCGGTGTGGGAGATGTGGGGCGCGTTGGCGTTCGGGGGCCGGTTGGTGGTGGTGCCCTGGGAGGTGTCCCGCAGTCCGGGGGAGTTCCTGGAGCTGGTGGTGGCCCAGCGGGTGACGGTGCTCAACCAGACACCCTCGGCGTTCGAGCAGTTCATGCGGGCCGAGGCGGAGAACCCCGGGTTGGGGCGGGAGTTGTGCCTGCGGTGGGTGGTCTTTGGTGGGGAGGCGTTGGAGGTGTCCCGGGTGCGGCCGTGGTTGGCCCGGCACCCGGACACACCGGTGTTGGTGAACATGTACGGGATCACCGAGACCACGGTGCATGTCACCGCGCACCCCCTCAACCCGACCGGGAAGGGGGAGAACGGTGCGGAGGTCGATCTGGTCGAGGGGTCGGCTGGGGTGATCGGGCACGCGGTACCGGGGTGGCGGGTGTACGTGCTGGACCGTGCCGGTGGGTTGCGTCCGGTTCCTCCGGGGGTGGTGGGGGAGATGTACGTGGCGGG
>NZ_AGVX02000273.1 GCF_000239155.1 Actinoalloteichus spitiensis RMV-1378 | reverse complement strand
GGGCGCCGCGCCGCACGGCGACTGGGGCTCCTGCCACAGCGTGCAGTGGGACGCGGGTGCCTCGCCGAACGGCGGGAACCGGGAGCTGACCAACCAGTTGACCCGGCAGAGCTACCCGGTGGGCATCGTGGTCAACCGGGACGGGCGGCGCTTCATCGACGAGGGCGCGGACTACCGCAACTTCACCTACGCCAAGTACGGGCGCGAGGTGCTCGCCCAACCGGAGGGCGTCGCCTACCAGCTCTTCGACGCCAAGACCCGGCCGATCCTGCGAACGCTGGAGTACGACAGCGTGCCCATCACGAGCGCGGTGGCGGACAGCCTGGAGGAACTGGCCGACAAGCTCGGAGTCGACCGCGACGGCCTGCTGGCCACCGTGCGGGAGTTCAACGAGTCGATCGTCGACGTGGAGTTCACCCCCGCCGTCAAGGACGGCCGCGCCGCCCGGGTGGACCCGCCCAAGTCGAACTGGGCGCAGGCCTTGGACACCGCGCCGTTCTACGGCTACCCGGTCGCCTGCGGGATCACCTTCACCTTCGGTGGGGTGCACGTGCACCACGAGACGGCCCAGGTGTTGACGACCGCCGGTGAGGGCATCGACGGCCTCTACGCCGCCGGGGAACTCGTGGGTGGGCTGTTCTCCGGCAACTACCCGGGCGGCTCCGGTCTCACGGCGGGCGCGGTCTTCGGCCGCCTGGCCGGGTACGCCGCGGCCGAGGAGAGCGCCCAGCTCCGCGCCTGAGAACGGCCCCGTCCCGGCCGGTCGGACCAGCGCCACCGGCCGGGACGCGGCGCGGCGGTGGGGCCGGGGCCGGGAGGCCGGCACGCCAGGAGCGGCATCTCGACCGCCGGCGCCGCTCCGACCTCCCGCCAGCCGCTGCCGAGCCGTCGCCTCCCCTGCGTCCTCCCGGGGGCGGACTGGGTGTCTCGTACTGATCAGGGCGGTTGGTGAGGTGGTGGTCGGTCGGCGGGAGTGCCGGCGGCCGGGCGTGTGATCAGCTGTCGGGCGGGGTTCGCTGGAGCGGGGGGGCGGGGGCGCGGACGAACACCGGAGGTGTGATCAGGGCGCCTTGCCGAGAAGCCGGTCGTGCGCCCGGTGCTGGTGGGGGCGGTGTCGCTGGGGTGGTGGTCGGCGGCGGGGGTCTACCGCTGGCCGGGTGGATCCGGCGACGGTTCCCGGGGGTCGTCGGGGCCGCGTCGACGCGGCCGGGGGTGCCCGACCAGGGCCACCACGCGACCGACCGGGGAGCCCCTGAGCGCTCATCCGCCAGGACCCACTCACGCCCGTGCTCCCCGGGTGGACGCGCCGTGTCGGCCGCCCCCTCGCGCGGCCGGACCGCGGCCCAGCACCGCGAGCCGGGAGTGCGGGGCCAGGGGGTCAGCCGAGGGGTGCGAGCGTGGGGACGTCCAGGGTCGCCGTGGCGAGCCGGCGGGCGTTGCGCAGCACGAACACGGTGTCCAGCTCGCCGTCCCGGGTGGTGGTCCACAGCGGGAGGACACCGGAGGGCGTGCTCAGGCGCAGCGGGTCGCGGTCCCGCGCGTTCTCCGGGACGACGGTGCCCGGTGTCGCCGCCGCCGCGGCGACCGCCACGCTGACCGTCACCGCCAGCGCCGGGTGGGTCCGCCCCATCGACAACATCCGCGCGGAGACGTCCGCCTCGTCGGCGCGGACCGCCTCCCCGGACGTCGTGCGCTGGTCCGAGCTCGGGGCCAGCCAGGCCAGTTTGGGGATGGCCCTGGACACCTCGGCGGCGCGGGTCCGGTCGGGGGCGATGCCCATCAGTTCGGAGGCGTGGGCCCTGGCCTGGTCCAGCACCCGGAGCAGGTCGGGGTCCTGGTCCACCTGGGCGGGGAGTTCGGTGCCGTCCAGGCCGAGGTCCGGCCCCCACAGCAGGGCCGAGGGGTTGCCGGCGTCGACGAGTGTCGCCCGGACCTGGCCGCGCTCGGTGTCGAGGTGGTCGACCGCGCGTCCGGTGGGCAGCAACCGGCCCGTGACCGCGCCCTGCGGTCGGACGAAGCCCATCCGGATCCCGGGGCCGGGGAAGGGCACACCGTCGATCAGCACCTCGCCCTCGTTGGTGGGGCGGCCACCGGGGGTCGGCACGTCCTGGGCGATCAGCTTGCCGGTGTTGGTGTTGAGCACCATGACCCGGGTGAGGTCGCCGGTGGGGCTGACCCACCCCTCCTGGACGGCGTAGAGGCCGACGACGGTGGCGCAGTTCCCGCAGTTGTTGCTCCAGTCCACCTTCGCTTCGGTGATGCCTATCTGGGCGAACGTGTATTCAACGTGCACTCCGTCGCGCTCGGAAGGAGCGAGCAGGGCCGCCTTGCTCGTCGTGGAGGTGGCGCCGCCGACACCGTCGACCTGGCGCAGGTCGGGGCTGCCGTAGGCGCGGAGGAGCAGCCCGTCCCGGTCTTCGGTCAGACCGTCGAGTTCCCGCAGGTCGAAGGTCCAGCACTTGCTGGTGCCCCCGCGCATGAGCACCGCTGGTACCGCAATCGACATGCTGCCTCCCGCTGTCTCGCAGGTTGGTCGGATTCGTGGCCAGGTGGCTCCGCCGGTCGGGGTGGCTCGTGCCCCGGGGGACCGTTCGGGGGTCGCGCGCCGGTTCCAGGTCCGGTCGTCGCGACGCTGGCCCTCGTTGGCCGAGTATTGCATACTCATTGAATGCAAAGCAGGGACGAGGTTGCGCGGACGCTGACGATCGGCGTGATCGAGGGCGACGGGATCGGGCCCGAGCTGGTGGCTTCCGCCGTCGAGGTCCTCGACGCCGCCGTGGCCGGAGCCGGCCACCGGTTGGAGCTGGTGCGCGAGGACGGCGGCGCGGGCACCTACCGGCGCACCGGGGAGGCGTTGGCCCCCGGGGTCCTCGACCGGGCGAGGGGGTACGACGGGTTGCTCAAGGGACCCGTGGGCCTGCCCGAGGTGCGGCGCCCCGACGGCACGGAGGCCGGGCTGCTGGGCGGCCTGCTGCGCGGTGGCCTGGACACCTACGCCAACGTGCGGCCCCTGCGCCTGCTGCCGGGCGTCGCCACGCCGACCAGGTACGCGCCCGGGGACATCGACTACGTCATCGTCCGGGAGAACACCGAGGGCCTCTACCTGTCCCGTGGCGTCGGGGTGCGCAACGACCGCGCCGCCGTCGACCAGCTGATGATGACCCGCCACGGCGTCGAACGCGTGGTCCGCCACGCCTTCGAGCTGGCCAGGACGCGCCAGGGTGCGCCGGCCGACGGTGTGAGCCGCGTGACCTGCGTCGACAAGAGCAACGTGCTGCGCAGCTTCGCGTTCTTCCGCGAGATCTTCGAGGAGGTCGCCGCCGACTACCCGGACGTCGACCACGACTTCCGGTACGCGGACGCCGCCGCTCACGACCTGGTGGCGACCCCCGGGCACTTCGACGTGCTGGTCATGGAGAACTTCCTCGGCGACATCCTCAGCGACCTGGGGGCGGCCACCGTCGGGGGTCTGGGGATGTGCCCCTCGGCCAACGTCGGGGCGGAGGCCGCCTACTTCGAACCGATCCACGGCAGCGCGCCCGCCCTGGCCGGCCGGGACCTCGCCAACCCGGTGTCCCAGATCCTGGCCGGCGCGCTGCTGCTCGACCACGCGGGCCTGCCGGCGGCCGGGAGCGCGGTGCGGGCCGCCGTGCACGGCGCCTTCGCCGAGGGGGCGGTACGGCTGACCGACGGGCGACCGGAGGGCGGCACCCGCGCGGTGACCGCCGCCGTGGTCGAGCGGTTGGTGTCCGGATGACCGCCCCAGCACGCGCCGGCCGGGGGGCGACCGCCGAAAAGGGCAGGTCTCGCTCTGGCCACCACCATGGGACTTCGCCCCGTCCGGGAAGTAACGTTCTGTTGTGGCCTCAGAAAGTAACCGCAGCCGTCCGCCCTCCCAGCGTGGCTCCGGTAGCCCCGGCTCCCCGGCCTCGGCGGTGACGGGCCCGGTCCACGACTCGCCGGTGGCCGCCCTGCCGCGCTACCTCGATGGCAAGCCGACCTGGGGGCGGACGACCGACGCGGTGTCCGACGCGCTGCGGGAGGCGATCCTCGACGGTGCCCTGCCTCCGTCCACCTGGCTGCGGGAGGACGAGATCGCTGCCGCGCTCCAGGTGAGCAGGACGCCGGTGCGGGAGGCGCTGCGCAGGCTGTCCGACGAGGGCCTGACGGTGAAGACGGCCCACCAGGGCACCGTCGTGGCGCCGATGTCCCTGGAGGACATCCTGGCGCTCTACGTGATCCGGGAGAACCTGGAGGGGCTCGCCGCGCGGTTGGCCGCGCTGAGGCCCACGCCGGAGTTGATCGGCAGGCTGGACGCGGTCCAAGCGGAGATGGCCAAGGCCGCCAAGCGCCCCAACGTCGAGCGGCTGGCCAAGCAGAACATCGAGTTCCACCGGCTCATCAGGGAGGCGGCGGGCAACCACTACCTGGACCGCTTCCTGGCCCAGGCCGAGCAGGCGGTGCGCCGCCTCCCGCCGACGACCTTCGCCCGGCCGGGACGTCCGGCCTCCGCCATCGAGGAGCACGACGCGATCGTGCGGGCCATCCAGCAGGGTGACCCGGACGCCGCCGAGGCCGCTGCCAAGCAGCACATGCGCAGCGCCAGGGAGATCCGGCTGGCCGTCCTGCTCAACACCTGAGCTCCCCGGGGCTCCGCTGCGCGGGCGGAGCGGACCCGCGCC
>NZ_AGVX02000274.1 GCF_000239155.1 Actinoalloteichus spitiensis RMV-1378 | reverse complement strand
AGATCAGCCGCTGGCGGTCCACCGAACAACCGTGGCAGCCGCTCCGGCCGGAGCGGGTCGTGGAGGTCGGCTACGACCACCTGGAGGGGGCGCACCCGGCCCGGTTCCGGCACACCACGAGCTTCCTGCGCTGGCGACCGGACCGGGATCCCGTGACCTGCGGGTACGACCAGTTGGATGAGCCCGTGCGGTTCGACCTGGCCTCCGTGCTCCGGGGCGAGGTCCGAGGCTCCCCCTGACCCGGCGCCGCCGCCCGGGACAGCGGACGAGGACACCCATGAGGGCGGCACCGCCGGAGGACGGGTGGGTCTGGCACCACCCCGGGAACGCTCACCGCCCTGTTACCCGTTCGCTGGGAGCGTCTTGCGTAGTCTCTGCGTCAACCGGGACGGGTCGGGCACGGGGCCACGCCCCAACCGGACCCGGCGACCAGCGGAGGACCGTTCCGATCGGGGGAGGACACGTGCCGCGCACCCGAAGCCACGCGGTGGGTCTGGCGCTCACGCTCGCGGCCGTCGTGGCGGCGACCTCGTGTTCGGCGGGCGCCTCCACGGCGCCGCCGATGGCGGTGGCCGCGGACCCGGACCGGTCGGTGACCGTCGAACCCGGGTCCGACCCCGTGCCGCTGCCTCCGCTGGAGGAGCCGGGCGCCCACACCATCCGCTGGGCGGACTGCACCCAGCACACCCGGCAGCGGCTCGGGCTCACCGACGACGCGGAGACCCGGGCCTACGAGTGCGGCAGCGTGACGGGCCCCCTGGACTCACCGGAACAACCGAACTTCGGCACCGCCACGACCCACGTCCTCCGCGTGGGCACCGGATCCGTTCCGCTGGTCGTGCTCAACGACGTGGGTGGGGAGCCGGGCTCGCTGTACGCGGCACGCCTGGCCGAGGCCCTCCCCGCCGAGCTGTTGGACGCCTTCTCCCTCATCGGCGTCGACCGGCGCGGTACCGGCATGTCCGACCCGATCAGCTGCGTCCGGGGCGACGACAGGGAGAACATGGTCGGGTTCGACCCGGCTGTCACCGACGTGGCCGGCCAGGACTCCCTGCACTCCTCGTCGTCGTCGGCGGCCAAGGAGTGCACCTGGTTGCTCGAGTACCGGGCACGGGCTTTCGACCCGGCGCGGACCGCCGGTGATCTGGAGGTCCTCCGGTTGGAGCTGGGGATGTCCCGGCTCAACGCGATCGCACGGGGGGACGGGTCGGAGGTGCTGGTCTCCTACGCCCAGCGGTTCCCCGACCACGTCGGGCGGATGGTCCTGGACGGCGTTCCCGACCTGGGCTCGGACGCCCTGGCCCGGGCCGAGGAACGGGCGGCGGCGGCGGAACGCGCGTTCGAGGCGTTCGCCTCGTCGTGCGCGGCGCGGGAGGACTGCCCGCTGGGCTCCGATCCGGCCGCCGCGGTGGAGGAACTGGCGGAGGTGCTGCGCCGGGACCCGGTGCTCACGTCGGACGCGATGGTCACCCCGGGTGCCCTGGCCCGGGTGCTCCTCGACGGTCTCGCGGTGCCGGAGGAGTGGCCCGAGGTGGCCGAGGCGGTGGCGGCCGCCCGGAACGGGGACGGCGTGCCGCTGGGAACCCGCCTGCGGGACACGTTGTGGGAGGGCCCGCTGGACCCGCCCCGGTTCGACGCCTCGCTGGTGACCAGGTGCAACGCCTCCGCGCTGCGCCTCCCCCCGAACCAGGTGGCCGAGCTCAGCGAGGAGTGGCACGCCGAGCACCCGACCTTCGGAGGGCTGTTCGCCCAGGAACTGCTGCACTGCACCGCCTGGCCGGTGCCCTACCAGGGCACCGAGGGCGACACGGTTCGAGGGGCACCGCCGGTGATGGTGGTCAGCACGGCGACGGACCCGGTGACCCCAGGGCCGGCGACGCGCCGGATGGCCGGGCGGTTCGACAGCGCGGTGCTGGTCGACTGGCAGGGAACCGGGCACGGCGGCCTGGCGCGGTCGTCCTGCGTGACCGACGCCGCCGTCTCCTTCCTGGTCGACGGCGAGGCACCGGAGAACGACGTCGTGTGCCCACCGTGAGGGTGGGCACACCCGACGCCGTGCTGACCGGGTGAAGCGGGCTCAGCAGCCCGCGCAGCAGCCGCAGCCAGGGCCGGTGCACCCGGAGCAGCAGCTGCAACCACCCTGGCTGGGCGCGTGGCTGGTCGTGATCTCCATGTCAGCCTCCTAACGGGAACGCGAAAATGCCACCTCGTCGATCGTCGCCGGGTCCGTACCCGGCGGGGACCGCTGCTCGGATGAACCGGGACCGTCGATTTCCCCGCAGGGCGCATACCCACCGTAGTTGGCTGAACCGTTGCGGTGACTCCCATGCCGGGCGGTCGGGCCGGTCGGGCTGGCGACCCGCCGCTGTCAGTCCTGCCGGTCGCCGGGTCCTCGTCTCCTCGCCCGGGAGGGCTGCACCCGCGCCGGTTCGCCCGGCATCTTCGGGTGGTCGGGAGGGTAGGGCAGGTCACCCAGCCCGTGGTCGCGTTCGTCCCTGTCGGCCAGGTCGAGGAGGGGTTCCAGCCGGCTCGGGCGGGAGTGCAGGCCCGCGTGCGGATCGCCGCGACGGGCCACCAGGTCGGGCACGGTGCGGGTGGTCAGGTCACGAGGGTCGACCTCGCCGAGCTCGCTCCACTCCACGGGGGTGGAGACCGTCGCCGTGGGGCTGGCCCGCACCGAGTAGGCGGCCACGATCGTGCGGTCACGGGCGGCCTGGTTGTAGTCGACGAACACCCGTCGTCCCCGCTCCTCCTTCCACCACGCCGTGGTCAGCAGCTCCGGTTCGCGGCGGGCGAGTTCCCTGGCGAGGGCGATCACGGCTCGCCGCACCACCACGAACTCCCACTCCGGCTGGAGGGGAACCAGGACGTGCAGGCCGCGCCCGCCGGAGGTCTTGACGAAGCACGGATAGCCCAGCTCGGTGAGCAGCTCCCTGGTGATCTCGGCCGCCCGGACGGCGTCGGCGAACCCCGTCCCGGGCTGGGGGTCCAGGTCCACCCGCAGCTGGTCGGGCTGCTCGACCCGGTCGCGGCGTACCGGCCAGGGGTGGAGCTCGATCGCCCCGAGGTTCGCCACCCATGCCAGCACGGCGACCTCGGTCGGGCAGATCTCGTCGGCGCTTCGGCCGCTCGGGAAGCGGATGCGGACGGTGTCGACCCAGTCGGGGGCGCCCCGGGGAACGCGTTTCTGGAAGAACGACTCGCCGTCGACACCCGAGGGGAACCGCCGCAGGGTGGTGGGCCGGTGGTGGACGGCCCGCAGCACGGCATCACCCAGCGAGAGGTAGAACTCGACGAGGTCGAGCTTGGTCACCCCGACCTCGGGGAACAGCACGCGCGCCGGGTTGGTCACCCGGACCGTCCGCCCACCGACCGCCAGTTCCCGAACCTCGGTCGCCATGCGGTCCACCGTACGAGGAGTTGGCCGCGCCGGCCGGGCGCGGACCGGCCCCCGCCACCACCACCGAACGGGTGGCCAGGCCGCCGGCACTCGCTACCGTGGAGGTATGCGGAACACCTGGTTCGGCGCCGAGGACCCCGACGAGGGGCGTGACGTGCCCGGGTCCGGCACGGACCGCCTCCGGGACGAACTCGTGGGACTCGACCCGAACGACCCGGAGGTCAGGGCGTTCGCCGAGCACCTCGACCGCATGTCCCGCCCAGGCCCCACGATGACGGTGGAGGGGTCGCTCCGGGCGGTCACCGAGTTCACCGACTCGGTGAACAGGGCGCGCGGAGGACGACGTGCCGCCGCCGTGGCGCTGGTCTGGCTCATGTTGCTGTTCTTCGCGCTCGTCGCGTGGAACCTGCTCGGCTTCCTCCTCGGCGGTGGCGCGTGACCACCGTCTCCTCCCTCCGACCAGCGTCCCCTTGCCCGTGGGACTAGCGTTAGGGGCATGGAACCGGTGGTCGGTGCGACTCCTCGGGTCGTGAAGTCCGAGCAGGAGTGGCGCGAGGAACTGAGTCCGGTCGAGTACGCGGTACTGCGACAGGCCGGAACCGAGCCCCCTTGGAGCGGGGAGTACGTCGAGACGAAAACCACGGGCGTGTACGAGTGCCGCGCCTGCGGAGCCGAGCTCTTCCGCAGCTCGACCAAGTTCGACTCCCACTGCGGGTGGCCGTCGTTCTTCTCCCCCATGGCGGGCGATCGGGTCATCCTGCGGGAGGACCGCACGCACGGGATGCTCCGCACCGAGGTCCTGTGCGCCTCCTGCCACAGCCACCTCGGGCATGTCTTCGAGGGCGAGGGGTACGACACCCCCACCGACCAGCGGTACTGCATCAACAGCATCTCGCTGCGTCTGGTGGAGGACGAGTAGGTCGGGCCGCCGGGCCGGACAGCAACATCACAACATGGCCACATCGCGCAACGGTGGTCCCCCCGCCAGTCGTCCTACGGCCATGGTTGGGATTCTCCGCTCGGCCTTCGTGGTGCTCGGAGCCACGGCCCTCGGCGGCTGCGCCGCGACGCCCCCCGCGACGGGGGCGTTCCCGTGCGTCCGGCCGGAGGCGCCACCCGGGGTGGAACTGCGGATCAGCCCGCCGCTGGGTGCCAGGGTCGCCGCCGCCGAACTGGACGTGTGCTGGCAGGACTACTGCACCTCCGAGTCAGTGCGGCTC
>NZ_AGVX02000275.1 GCF_000239155.1 Actinoalloteichus spitiensis RMV-1378 | reverse complement strand
CGGTGCCCGCTCACGCCGCCGCCGGCTCCCGGCGGGTTCCGCCGGCGCGGGCCCCGCCCACCGCCAGCCACGCCACCGCGCAGCACGCGACGAGCACCGGCCAGGGCCACACCGGCCCCTGCGCCAGCAGGCTGGTGAACAGCACCGGGGCCACCACCATCGCCACCCCCCAGGACATCTGGTGCACCCCGAGGTAGCGGCCCCGCATCTCCTCCGGCGCCAGGCGCGCCGCGAACGCGGAGCTGGTCGGCGCGAAGAGCAGCTCGGCGGAGGTGAACACCACGATCCCGAGGAACAGCATGCCCAGGGCCGCCGGTGGCGGCAGCAGGGCCGACACCCCGAGCACGAGGAAGGACACCGCCCACAGCACCGAGGCCAACCGGAGCACACCCGTCTCGGCCCGCTTCTCGGTCCACCGGACCACCGGCGGCTGCGCCACGACCACCAGCACCGTGTTCACGGTGTACAACGCCCCCGGCAGCCATGCGTGCGCCGGCATCGTCACGCCCACGAAGGCGGGCACCAGCAGGATGATCGCGTACACGGCGACCACGAAGAACGCGTTGGCCACCACCAACAGCGTGAACGGGCGGTCCCGCAGCACCCGCAGGTACCCGCCGCTGGCCCGGGGTCGTGCCACCGCCGCCCGCCGGCCCGCCATGGCGTGCGCCTTCGGCCAGGTCCCGATCAGCGCGGCCACGAACAGGTAGATGGCGGCGTTGGTCACCGCCAGCGCGTGGTACCCGATGTCGCCGAACCCGACGACCGCCGCGGCGATCATCGCCCCCACCCCCAGCGAGGCGTTCCGGGCCGAACGGATCAGCCCGAACCACCTCGGCTGCTGCTCGACCCCCACCAGCGACACCACCAGCGTCCCCTGGGCGGGCAACCAGGCGCCGTCGGCCCAGTAGATCAACGCGGCCGCCAACACGAGCTGCCACGGCGTCTCCACCCACAGGTAGGACACGAAACCGAGGCAGCGCAGCAGGTTGCAGCCCACGATCACGGCCGGCGCCCCGAACCGGTCCACCAGCGGACCGCTCAACACCCCAGCCGGAACCCCGGCGAGCGCGGCGATCGACAACGCCGTACCGATCGCGACCAGTCCGAGGTCGGTGACGGCGAGGAAGTACGGAATGGTGAAGGGCAGGAACATGCCGCTGCCCAGGCTTTCCACCCCCGCCGATCCCGCCAGCCTGCCCAGCCCCCGCAGGCGCGGAAATCCGAACCGCTCTGCTGCCCGGGAAATAACCACGGCCGGCAGGGTATCCACCGGAAAACGATTCTGGCAACGATAACGAAACAAAAAGACGCGTCGTTAGGATGCCGGAAAAAATGTCTGCGCGGAGGTAATGGCGTGCTGGGAGAGAACGAGGACACCGCCGAGTTCGACGTCGTCGTCAACGACGAGGAACAGTATTCGGTGTGGCCGGTCGGACGGGAGGTACCGGCCGGGTGGCGCGCCGTGGGCCAGCGGGGTCCGAAGCGGGACTGCCTTGCATGGATCGACGAGAACTGGACGGACATGCGGCCACGGGGCCTCCGCGACGCGCTCGCCGGCACCGCCGGAACGGGAGACCCGGCTTGACCGAGCCCACCGGCCCGCCACGTGTCCCGTTGATCACCGCCCCCACCCGGGTCCAGCGGATCACCGGGGTGGCCCGCCGGCCGATCCACCTCAAGCGGGACGACGAGAACTCACCGGTCTTCGGTGGCTGCAAGACCAGGGCGTTGGAGTTCGTCCTGGGCGCCGCGCTGGCCGAGGGAGCCACGGCGGTGCTCACGGCGGGCACCGCCGGCTCCAACCACGTCGCCGCGACGGCCCTGCACGCCGCCGCTCTCGGGCTGCCGGTCACCGCGCTGGTGCTGCCCCAGGAACCCGGCCCGCTCGTGTCCCGGAACCTCCGGCTGGCCCTGGGCGCCGGGGCACGACTGGAACCGGTGCCACCGGGCGTGTCGGTGCACCCGGACCGGCAGCGGCACCGCGAGGCCGTCGAGGAGCTCCGCGCGAGCGGCGCGCGGCCCTTCGTCATCCCCTTCGGGGGAGCGGCCCCGGTGGCCGGGCGAGCCCACGCCCTGGCCGGCCGGGAACTCGGCGACCAGGCGCGCGAACTGGGGTTGCCCGAACCGCTGCGGGTGTACCTGCCGGCCGCGTCCACCCTCACCGCGGCGGGCATCGCCGCCGGACTGGCCAGCACCGGGGTGTCCTTCCAGGTCACGGCCGTGGACGTCGTGGGGGACGCCTCGGTCACCGGCCCGGGGCCGCTGGAGCGGGCCCGGGAGGTCGCCGCCGCCTTCGGTGTCCCGCGGAACCAGGTGCGCTCCCACCACCTCCGGCACGTCGACGGGTACTCCGACGCGCCCTACGGAGTGCCCGGTGCGCGGGCACCACGCGCCGCCCGCCTGTTGCGCGAGGCGGCCGGCGTGGAGGTCGACGAGTGCTACGGGGCGAAGGCGTTCGCCCGCCTCCTCGCCGAGGCCGACTCCGACGAGGGGGGGACGTACCTGTTCTGGCACACCGGCGACAGCAGGTCCACAGCGGACGCCGTGTCACGGCCCCTGCCCCCTGAACTGGCGCACTACGATGGCTGACCGTGATCGGACTCGCACGCGGGGGAGCGGCGGCCACCGCCCTCGTCCTGGCGTTGGCGGCGTGCGGGGCGCCTGAACCGCCACCCCCGCTCCCCACCTCCTCGGCGGCCTCGCCCGTCGAC
>NZ_AGVX02000276.1 GCF_000239155.1 Actinoalloteichus spitiensis RMV-1378 | reverse complement strand
TTCGGCTGGTGGAGCTCACCCGAGAAGGGAGCCAGGCCGTCGCGCGGCCGAGCGGTGCCGTCGACGGCCCCGCTGGAGCTGGTCGACACGCCCGCCGAACCAGGGTGGAGGTCCCGGGGCCGACCCGGCACCCGCTCGACGCGGGTCGCGACGCCGGCGGCACGTTCCACCGGTCCGGGGCCGGGGTGGCGCGTTCGGCCCGAGGTGGGCGTCCCGTCCGGAGCCCCGCCGACACGGGCCGACCGGTTGGCCGAGGTGGCAGGCCTGGCCGCCGCAGCCCCGACATGAGGAGGCCCGGGCCTGGTCAGCGCGGCTCCTCCCGCGCACCAGACCCGGGCCCCACCCGCGTCAGGCGCGCCCCGCGCACTCCAGAGTGGCCTCCGCCCAGTCCGCGTAGTCCCACGCGGAGCCGTCACCGGCGTCCTCCACGACCAGCCGCAGCCGCTCGGCGCCCTCGACCGGGACCTCGATCCGCTCGGGGGCCTCCCCCCGACGGAGCACCTCGGACCGGTACACCTCCTCGCCGTCGGCGAGCACCACGAAGACCACCGTGCCGGCAGGGGTCCCCACCGGCAACGGTCGGCGCTGGCTGCCCTGCGGAGCGGCGTCGTCGAGCCCGACGACCGCGCTCAGCGTCGAACACCGACCGCCCGTGTACAGCGACACCTCGGCCGGGGCCAGCATGCCCAGACCGTGGTCGTACCGAACGCCGTCCATCTGGAGAGGACCGCCGTCACCCCGGCCCATCGCACCGTTGGCCAGGTCCCGTTCCACCGGGCCCTTGCCGTTCTCCTCGGCGAGGAACGGCAGGCTCGACACCCGGGTCTCCCCCTCCGGAGCCGAGGCGATCGTGACCTCCGCCTCGTCGACGACCACCGGGACCTCGGCGCCCCGGACCTCGGCGATTACCCCGATGACCGCCTCACCCGGCTCGTCGGTCGCCCGCAGCCGCCAGCTGACCTCCGCGTCCTGGCCCCGGCCCACCCGGCCCAGGGTCCGCTCGGCGGGATCCACGACCCCCCAGCCGGCCGGCACCTCGGGCCGCAGGACGCTCTGCGGCAGGGCCCGCGCCCCGTGGTTGCGCAGCCGCGCGGTCACGACCACCTCGTCACCCGGCGCCACGGTCCCGGTCTCCGCGTGGACCCCGATCACCGCGAAGGTGTCCCTCGGGTCCACCGCGGGGACGCGGACCTCGTTCGGGTAGTCGCCGGTCCGGGCGTCCCGTGCGCGGATCACCGCGCCATCGGGTCCGGTGGTGACCTGGAGGTACTGGTGGTTGAGCACCGCCGCCGTGTCCACCGCGAGGAACCCGTCCGGGTGCCCGCCCGGCACCCGCACCCTGGTGGCCCAGCGGTCGTGGGTGACCTGGGCGTGGGTGTGGCCGCTGAAGAGCACCGACTGCGGGTAGTCGGCCAGGATCGACCGCAGCTCGGCGTCCTGGAGGTGGTAGCGGCCGGCGTCACCGTCGGACTGGGTGACGGTGTGCGCCAGCGGGTAGTGCGTGAAGACGAAGATCGGGCGCCCGCTGCGACCGTGGTGGGCCAGCCGGTCCCGCAGCCAGTCCAGCTGGGTGTCGCTCAGGTACACCTGGTCGTCGAAGTTCGGGTTCTCCCACCACATCAGCCGCTCGGTGCCCAGAGCCAGCATGACCGCGTCGTCGACGACCAGCTCCTGGTAGACGCTGTCCGTGCCGGCGAAGTCGTAGAAGGACTGGTACAGCCCCTCCTCGGTGAAACCGTTGGGCCACGTCGGCTGGCAGAGGGTGCGCTCGTCGCACCAGGCCGGCGCGTACGCCTCGTGGTTGCCGATGGTGGCGAGCAGCGGGAGGTCGCGCCCGTGAGCGCGCAGCACGTCGCTGACGTCCTCGTACTCGAAGTCGTAACCCCGGTCGACGATGTCACCGTTGATGACGGTCGCGACCGAGTCCGGGTTGGTCTCCGCCGCGTCGGTCAGGACGTCGTCCCAGTCGTCGAGGTGGCCCTGGATGTCGCTGAACACGTCGAAGGTCGTGGTGGGCGACGCGGAGGCCGACCGGCTGGCGCTCGTGACGCCCGGATCGCCCTCAGCTCCGCCGGCGGGAGTGGCGGCGGAGGGCACCGCCAGACTCACGGTGGCGGTGAGCGCGAGGCCGCTCGCCACCACCCTGGTGGGCAGACGCATGGTGGTCCTCTCCGGCCGGCGGAGCCTCCGCCGGCCACCTGGCAGGTCGATGACCAGCCGACCGTGTCAGCCCGGGATGGCGCCTGGTCACCGATTGGTGACCTTCCAGCACACCGGAATGTGAACGGGACGTGAACCGCCACCGGAGTGGTCGGAGGGGGTCCGGGCGGGCACGCGACGCGCACCAGTGCCGTGCCTGTCGGAGGGGAGGAGCAGGATCACCACCATGACCACGCCACCGGAGGAGACACCCCACCACACCCCGGAGCACCGCCAGGCCCCCACCACCCGCGACCGCGTCCTGCGCCGCTGCGAGGAACTGCCCGGCGCGCGGCGGGAGCACCCCTTCGGGGAGGACACCGCGGTGTTCAAGGTGGGCGGACGCATCTTCGCCCTCGTCGCGCTGGGCGGCGACCACGGCAGGGTCACCCTGAAGTGCGAGCCGGAGTACGGGGCGCTGCTCGTGGACAGCCACGCCGGGATCACCCCTGGCTACCACATGAACAAGCGGCACTGGATCACCGTCGACCTGGCTGCGGCTCTCCCGGACGACCTCCTCGACGAGCTGGTCGAGGACTCCCACGACCTGGTCGTGGCCGCCCTCCCCGTGCGCGCCCGACCCGGCACGGCCGGCGGCGGACCCGTCGGGGGGTGAGCGGTCCCGCTCGGCGGCGCTCGGGGGCGGGACCGTGCTCCGGGCGCACGACCAGCCCGCTCGGAGGACGACCACCGGACTGGGAAGATCGCCTCGCTCGACGTCGTTCTTCTGGTCACCGTCCGGGACCGGGGCTCCGGTGCGTGCCGTGACCGTCGACGGAGTGGAGGCCGTGGCGAAGGGGGTCGGATGAGTGAGACCGTGTTCCGCAGCGAGGACCTACCGGAGGGGGAGCGGTTCGACCGTTGGCGCGAGTTGATGGCCAGCACGCACGCCCCCATGGAGCTCACCAGCGAGTACGCCGAGTCCTACCGGGTCACCCGTCGCCTGATCGAGCTCGGCCCGGTGGTCGTCTGGCCCGTCGCCCTCCAACCGGTGGTCATGGACCGCACGGACAGGCTCGTGCGCCAGTCCGACCCGGAGGGCTACCACCTCTCCTACATGATCGGCGGGACGCTCGGTGTGTCCCGCGCCCGTCAGGAGGAGACCGAACACGGGCCCCACCACTTCCACTCCACCAACACGTCCCACACCTACCGGGTCCACGTGCGGAACGGGAACAGCGCGCTCATCCACGGGGTCGCGGTGGAGCTGCCGCAGGGCAGTCTGCCCATGCCGCGCCGGCAGGCCGAGCGGGCGATAGGGCGTCCGATGACGGACCAGGACGGCATGGGCGCCATGCTGGGCGCGCTCCTCCGACAGCTCGCCGCCGCACCGACCGCGTTCGACCTGGAGGAGGCCACGCGGCTGGGCGGGGTGCTCGTCGACCTGGTGGCCGGGATGTTCGCCGGTGTGGTCGACGGGGGGGAGTTGCCCCCGGAGGCGAGGCGGCGGAACCTGGTGCTGAGGGTGAAGGCCTTCGCGCGCCGGAACCTCGGCGCGCCACTGACACCCGCGATGCTCGCCTCGGCGCACCACATCTCGGTGAGCTACCTGCACCGGCTGTTCCGGGACGAGGCGGAGACCGTGTCCGAGTGGATCCGCCGTGAGCGCTTGGAGCGGATCCGGCAGGAGCTGCGGGACCCGCGCAACGCCAACGTGCCGATCCACCACCTGGCCGAACGCCGGGGGTTCAGCCACCACGCGGCGTTCAGCCGGGCGTTCCGGGCCGCCTACGGGATGACGCCCAGGGATTACCGGAACGGGGTGGGGGTCGACGTCGAGCGGGCCGACGACCACCGCGCGGATCCCGCTCCTCCCGGAGAGCGCTCCGCTGACCGGTGACCGCCCCGCCGGACCGGGCGGCGTCGCTCCTCGCGGGATGGCCGCACCACCCCGGGCTCCACGCAGCGGGGGCGGCCGGGCCGTCCTGGCCGTACTCCGAGCGTCACGATGTCGTCCACTGTCTGTCAAGGACACTCCGCCGTTCGACGGTTAGCGTGGTCGCTGCCCAGGGGATCCCCGACGGGCGGGGGAGGGGCCGCGTCGTCGCGACCAGGTGACGACGCGGCCCTCGTCAGCCGCCGGCCAGCGGGCTGGTCGGCCGGCGCTCCCGCCTTGCCGGGCCGGATCGACGGCCCACGAGGCCGGGTGGACGGTGCGGTTCCCCGACCTGGCGTTCCCACCGTCGGCGGCCTGTGCCGGAGGAGTGACGATGTTGTTCGGTGTGCTCGGCCCGGTGACCCTGCTGGGGCCCGGCGCGGTGGCGGCCGGCGTGATGCGTCCGCAACAGCGGGCACTGCTGGCCGCGCTGCTCGTCGACGTCGACCGCGTCGTGCCGAGGGACCAGCTGCTCTACCGGGTGTGGGGCGGCAGACCACCGCTCCAGGCCGGTCGGACCCTGCACACCCACGTCAGCCGGATCAGGAGGGTGCTGGCGGTGCTGCCCAGGACGGGGACCGTCGCGGCGGCGAGTCTGCTCCGGCACGACGGCGGCTACCGACTGGCCACCGACCCCCTGCACGTGGACGCGGTCCGGTTCGAGGCGTTGGCCGGTTCGGCGGCCCGCGTCCGCGATCTCGACCACCGCCGCGTGCTCCTGGAGGAGGCGCGGTCGCTGTGGCGGGGAGAGGCACTGGCCGGTGTCGCGGGCGACTGGGCGGCCCAGCGGAGGTCCCGGTTCCGGCACCGCCACCTCGACGTCACCCTGGACTGGGCCGAGACGATGCGGGCACTGGGCCACGGTGCGGCCACCATCGATCCGCTCACGGAGCTCAGCGAGGAACACCCGCTGTCGGAGCCGCTCGTGGCCGCGCTGATGCGAGCCCTGTACGTCACGGGTCACCGCGTCGAGGCGGTGCACCGCTACCAGCGGTTGGAGTCGGGCCTGTTCGCCGCGACGGGTGTTCGCCCCGGGCACGAGCTCAGGCTCCTGCACGAGGTGGTGCTGCGGGAGGAACCGCTGGGGTCCGACTCGACCGGCGTGCTGCCCCGGTTCTGAGCCGGCTCACCGGCGGCCCGTCCGGGCTCTCGAGGTCGCCCCGGCCGAGCGCCCCCGTCGGCGCGGCACCGCCCCGAGGACCCGGAACCCGCCCCGGCCGGGGTCGGCGGGTCGGGGGCTGTCCCGGACGGGCCGGCCCGCCCTCCCTCCCGGGAAGGGGCAGCGGTTGACGGGGATGGCGGAAGCGAACGCACCGCAGGGCTGCCGCTGCCAGAATCGAGATCGGGGGCGGTGGCCGTCCTCAGCCGCCGACGGGCGGTGGGACCCACGTGGGAGGAACGGCGTGAGCGACGTGCGACCGCGATCGGAGTCGGACCTTGGCCTGTTCGTCGGCGGCGCGATCAGCGCGTTCGCCGCGCTGGTCACCCTGATCGCCAGCTTCCCGCTCGCCCCCGTCCCGGCCCTGGTCGCGGTGGCCTTCGGCGCGGTGGGGCTGCGGAGGGGGACCCGGCGGGGCTTCTCCCTCGTCGTCCTGATCACCGGAGTGGCGGTCATCGTGCTGAGCATCGTCGGGATGCTGGCCCTGCTGGGCGTCACCGAGGGCACCGAGGGCTACAGCGTGGACGTCGTCCAGGACTGACGGCACGCCCGTGGTCAGGCCCGCCTCCGGTCAGGACTCCCGGGGACCACCACGACGCGGTGCCCCGGGGAACAGGGGCCGTGCTGGCCGGCTGGGGCCTCGTCATCGCCCTGGCCGTGGTTCTCACACTGGCCAGCCTCGTGGCCTGGCGGTGGTCGGAGCGGGCGACCGCACCGACCGGTGGCATCCGAACCCCCGAGCCTGCTGGCGCGACCCCGCGTTGACGGTGCCCGTGCGCCCACTCTCCCGGTCCCGGCCACGACCAGGCACGGTAGTGCCCAACGTGGGACAGCGCGTTGGACACGAGGTCCAACGCGCTGTCCCACCTGGTATCTTCTGCTGGCCCGTTCGTGCTGGTCGAACGGGGTGTGCCAGCTGGTGCGCCATCAGGGACTCGAACCCCGAACCCGCGGATTAAGAGTCCGCTGCTCTGCCAGTTGAGCTAATGGCGCTTGCCGGGCGCTGACTGACTGGCTGTCAGTGGCCCCTCCGCCGGTCTGGTCGCTCTCCCCGACCGGCGAGGAAACTCTAACACAGCCCCGTTCGCGGCCCTCGCACCGGCCCCCCGCCCCGGCCGGGGGGCCG